>JAISBG010000037.1 GCA_031266315.1 Planctomycetaceae bacterium
AATATGTTGCGCAAAATATCCGAGCGGATCATCTTGCGATTTTGCCCGATTCGGACGGTGCGTGTTCGGTTAAGGACGGTGCCGGTTTGCTTGTAAATCAAGAGGCTCAACAAACAGAGATGTCAACAACCACAAAAGAACAATCGGCATCAAATAACGATACGAATAATACTGATATTGAATCAAAATTATCTGAATTGTACGGTAAAAAGGCGATTCTGAAAAAGATGATCGAATCGGCAACCGATGAAGATCGCGAAAAACTTCAATCGCAGTATGATGCGTTGGATGCCGAAGTGAAAAAACTTGAAGGTATTCCCGAACAAAAAATTCAAAACGAATTACTATCAAAAATTGCGGAGGTGATGATGTCCGTTAATAAACAAGTTACTAATACCACTCAAACAAAGACGGTTGATAATGCCAATTCATTATTGCCGGGTACTGTTTCAGACGATACGGTGAGATTGCCGGATAAAGGTAACACTAAGCAATGGTCGTTTAATACGATTCGTATGGAGTTGGAACGGTTACTGAACGAAAAGTTTGCTACCGGTAAACCAGAAAATACAACACGTGCTTATGTGGTTGACGTGTTTCCTACTTATTTTGTTTACAATGTGTATCAGAATAATCAGGATATTGCCTACTATCAGACGTACTCTATTGATACTGAAAGTAACGCTGTTGTTCTTGGCGGGGATCAGATTGAAATTACTATTGCAACAAAATATATTATGCCGGACGGTGTGGTTCTTAATACAGTTACGGGTTTGGAGAAAAAGAATGTTGCTGTTGAAGATGCTCGTATAGCAGGGTCTCCTAATTCGCCGGAAACGGAAGCGGCACGGCATAGAATTGAAGAATTACGAAAAAAAGTTTTAGAATTAACCGTTAAACTGTACGAAATTACAGGTCGTACGAAACATGGAAATACCTTGTCGCAAGAAGATTGGCAACGGGTTAAAAAGATACAAGATGTTTTAGACAAAGCGCGAGAGTTCGTCAATAAAGAGATGCAATATGTAAAAGGCACCGGCGTAGTACGGCATGATGACGTATCGAAAATGGACAAGACAACACAGTTAGCCATTCTTACTGCGCACAATTACTGAAAGAATGGCAGGAAGAAGCAACAAAAAAAGTCGGTTAGTCTTTATTTTGACTTTAACAGAGGTATTTGGAATCGTTTATCTAAACTTAAAGACTCGTTAAATGTAAGCGGTTAATGCAGATGTCAAAGCCCATCAATTGGTGGGTTTCTTTTTATTGAGGTGAATTGTTTTGTTTTTGTAGTCGTTTGTTTTAGATGAGATTGCAGAGGAACTGTATTATGAAACGGCTAAAAGACTTATTTCAATTTTTTATCACATCGGTTGTTGATTCGGAAGGTGTTTCACATCGTACGCTTCTTGCTGCATTTGTTGGACTTGTTTTGAATCAAACCGGTTTCGATAAATCTTTTGGTGTTATTTTTACACCGATTGATACGTTGGGCTGTTACGATGAACCTTTTTCTCAATTCGATAAGAACATTCAATCTCTAACGGAAAAAGAAAAACAATTATTATTAACACGTGCAGATGAATTACATGATGTTGGTGAACGTCGGGAAAAAGGCGCATTCTATACTCCAACGACATTTGTTGAGATGGCTCATTCTATTTTGTCGTTCAGTCTTGGTGATGATTGGAAAGATAAATATGTTGTTTTTGACGGGGCGGCAGGAAGTCGGAATTTGACAAAAGGCTATTCGTTTCGGGAATTATATTCATCGACATTGGATTCGCAAGATGTGTTGATGTACGCTCCGTTACAAGGTGAAGGGGGATTTTTTCAATTTGATTTTTTGAATGATGACGAATCGAAATTGCCTCAGGGGTTACAAGATGTGTTCAAACAGAATAAGCCGATTGTATTTTTTATGAATCCGCCTTATTTTAATATTAGAAACATAAAAGTATCGCATACTGTCAAGTTAGGGATGCGTCGAATGGGATTATCGTCGGTATGCGATATGAGTTCTCTGTTTTTTGCCCGTGTTCTATCGTTGGTTCAGAAACATCATCTTACAAATGTTACGTTTGCGGTATTTTGTCCGGTGTCTTATCTTTCCTCTCCGCTGTTCCGAAAATTTCGGCAATTATGGTGTCAATATTTTAAGTTGGATAAGGCTGTTTTATTTTCCGCCTGTCATTTTGTCGGTACAGCACAAGATTGGGCGATTGAATTTGCGGTTTGGAAATCCGGTCAGAATCCGACAACATCGGAATTTAAACATATTTGCGTTGATACAGATGAAAACGGTGAGATTGTTAAAATCGGTAAAAAGACTATTTATAATTTTGATACAATAGACTCCAACTATCCAAAACTAACAATGGATTGGTTTAGTTGTCAGCCGAAAGAGCCGGTTCGGTTTATGCCGGGCGTTACGTCGGTTTTCAAAGTGGTGAGTTCGTTAAAAACTCGGTTTTCTACAGATAGCCGTGTTTCGGCTGACCATTTATGTACGTTTTGTTGTCGTTCCGCTTTGTCGGTGAACAGTTCTCTTGTAATATGCGGTCAGACAGGTGCCGTTTTGAACTCCTCTAATCTAGGCAATGTTGAAGTAACTCCGCGTAACTTTGAACGTGCTGTTGCAGTATTTGCGATGATGTTGACATTGAAAAGTGATTGGATCAATGGAAAAGATTATTTTTATCGACCGGACGAAAATCACCCGCAGTGGAAACGAAGTGTTGTCGATAGTGTGATATTTAGTTTGTTTTCTAAGGGTTCTGATCTTGTTTCGATGTACGAGGTGGATTATCGGGGAAATCTGTACGATATTCCTAATGGTTTTTTCTGGGTGTCGGTTGAAAATATGTTGCGGTTAGCCAATAAATACCGGAACGCTAAAACATTGCAAACGCTACAAAAATCACCGGAGCAACGTTTTGCTTATCGTTGGTTGCTGGACAATATCAATGAAGCGTCAGAGGAGGCTATTTGTCTTTTAGATGCCGGTAACAGTTTAATCCGAAAAACGTTTAAATATCGAATCGATTTTGACAAAGAGCGACCGGAAATTCAAATCAACAATTGGGACGCCGGTTGGTGGCAGTTAAAAGAATTGTGGAAAGCGACTGATAAATCAGGTTTTAAGGAATTGGTAAAGTTGCGAAAAATAGTATCGGAATCATTGCGAAAGGTGAATTTGGAATTAGGATGGTTTCGATAAATAAATGCCGTTATAGAAAAGATATTGAGCCGGAAGAGTTGTACCACGAACTCCGCCCGTGTAAAAAAATGGCGGTGTATTGTTGCCATCCAGATACACAGATAACAATGCCGGACGGCTCTGTTAAATTGTTACGAGTTGCGTCGGTTGACTGTACGGCTGTTTCATGCGCTCTTTTTGTATCGTTGGACAATTAAATAACGGTAAATTTGCCGGTTTCATAAGTGTTTTTAACACAAATTTTTCTTTTTTAGTCATATTCAGCCGTTTCGGTTTTTAATTGTTTTGATTCAACAAAAATTTTTGCATTGTGTTATATTACCAGCCGTTTTAAACTTAACTTTTTCAGTAAAGGAACAATATTATGTCAAATAATAATTTAGCAGACATTTCCGCATTTGAATCATTACAATCCGACCAACATAATCGGACAGGTATGAGTTCGATGTCTGTGTTTAATGAAGTAACAGCAAGTGACGTCACCAAATTGACAAGAGAGTTAGAGGATACGGCTAAAAAAGCATTAGAAGCACGTAGAGCCGCTTGGAAAGCGTATCAGAAAGCCGAAGAATTGATAAAAAAGGCGAAAACAAAAGAAGAGTTTGCTTTATTGGATAGTGCTTTTGCTAAGGCGAAACAAGAGGCAAGCGACTACGCTCATTCGAGTAGTCGGTCTTTTTTCTCGTAAATTTAAGTCAGTTGGATGTTTGCTAACTTTTACGACTATGAGTTTTTTTGATTTCATTAAATGTTTATTTTGGGCAATTATTGTATTTTTCGTTTTAGCCGGAAGTGCGTTTGCCCAAGAAGCAGAGCGAGGATTTCAGCATTACGGTATGGGCTGGACGCCTGACCCTAAGGCGACGGAAGAATTTGTTAAAACAATTCCGACGATTTACGGTGTTCAGGTTGAAGAACTAATAAAACTGGATACGAATGAAGACGCCCTTCTTTACCGTGCTTTAATTCCATGTCTTGAACGTTATGGTGTCAAAAATTGGACAACCGCACGTAAGCAATCGGACGGACACGGCGGCACTGAAACAATATTAGTGGTAAAAGCGTATCAACAAGGCGGAGTTGGTTCTTGTGTCGGAAATGCAACGGCGGCGTGTTTATCTGTTTTGAATGCGGTTGAAGAGTTTAATAAAAAAGAACCGCAAGAGTTTACGGCGATGCACTCGGCGGATGGAATGTACGGTTTAATGCGGGAAGCGGCTGGGATGTTAGGTGGTCGGGACGGCGGAACCGGTTCGGGCGCAGCCAAAGCGATTCAAACATTGGGGTCTTTGTATTGCGTTAAATACGATGCTGCTGATTTAACCGTGAATAATCCAGATCGGGCAAGGCAATTTGGACGTACCGGTATTGGTGAAAAATTGAAACAGGAAGCAAAACCGCGTAATGTTTATTCGGCGGTACGTGTCAATAATGTACAAGAAGCGTGGTCTCTTATTGGTAACGGTTACCCGATTAACGTTTGCAGCGGTCAGGGATTTTCTCGAACACGTGATAAGGACGGAGTTTGTAAACCGTCTGGTTCTTGGAGTCATTCGATGGCGGTTGTTGGTCGGAAAACAATTAATAATCGTAAATTGTTTTTGATATGGAATAGTTGGGGCGATAATTGGTGTTCGGACCCTTATGTTGATGATATGCCGATGGGTAGTTTTGGGGTTGATTTTAGCGTGCTGGACGGCATGTTGAAACGCAGCGATTCGTTTGCCTACTCTGATTTGAACGGATTTCCGAAACGAAGTCCGATTGTGCTTGATTTTGGTACAAAAGAATATTTGGGTTATATCGTATCACCTGTTTCAAATAAACCTTAATTCTGAAAGGAATTTTATGTCAAGCATTAGGCAACAGGCGATAATTGATTAGTTGTTTGGTTTTGTTGAACATAACATTTGGGATTTGTGTTATATTTCGCATGTTTGATTT
>JAISBG010000077.1 GCA_031266315.1 Planctomycetaceae bacterium
TCCGTATTTTCATCGGAGAGGTTATAAAGAGATTTAAGAACAAGAATCTTAAACATTAAAATTAAATCAAACGGAGGACGACCGCCCTTGGAAGGATCACGAGCAGGACGAACACTCGAGAGAAGTGGTAAGAATATCGACCAGTTAATCAACGTATTGAGTTGAACAAGAAAATTATTGAGCTCGTGAATCTTGTCAAGTTGATTCTCAAGATCAAAAAAAGAAGGCAAACTATTAGAATGAAACATCAGAATGAAAAATAAAGGAAAGAAAATTAAAATTAAAACACCCAATCCATCAAGTCCCGCTCGAAAAATGATAACCGGACAGACAGACAGACCGCCATCCGAGAATAAAATAAGGGAATACTCAATAAAATATTTTAATACCAAATAGACGATTGAAAAGGGTATGGTTTTTAGAAACTCCCTTGAGTTAATTTTTGCGGATTATATCAATTTTCGCAGATGTATTGACGATAACAGTAAAAGAGAACAGAGATTCTCGGTTCTCTTTTACTGTAATAACGGAGGTCAAGGAACGAAACGATGACACACGACGAAAAACTGACAATAGCGCAAACTGCCTTAATTTCAGGAGATACCGCTAAAGCCGAAGAACTTTTTCAAGATGTTCTACGTGGTGATTCCGGTAATCTGTATGCACTGGATGGATTAGGTGTTTTGCGGTGTCAAAATGGGCAACACGCCGAAGGTGTTGAATATTTTCTCGAAGCACTTCATCAACTCGAAACATCCAACACAAAAAATTCCAACTCGCTCAATTCCCAAGCGGTTTTGCAATTCCATCTTGGATTAGCCTACCGTGCGTGGGGACACCAGCGCGAAGCAGTCAACGCGTTTTGTGAATCGCGCAAACTTGATCCTAATAACACCGACCTTATTTTGAATCTCGGTCAACTTTATTTTGAACTTGATCAGCCGGACAAAGCGATTTTTTGTTTTAAAAATTTGACTGTGTTGCAACCAGAAAACGCTTCCGCATGGTTGACGCTTGGATATCTTTGTACGCTTCACAACCGCCATGCCGAAGCCATTCCGGCATTGGCGGAAGCGGTTCGGATTGATCCGTCATCACCCGAAGCCTGCTTTTTTCTCGCCGAATCACTGCGAAAAGAAGAACGCTTCGAAGAATCCATTCCTTATTATCAACGGTTATTTCCTGTCGGTATGGAATGGTCTCAGGCGGTTCACGGTTGCGGTCAATCGCTTCTCGCACTCGGCGATTTTGAAAACGGTTGGGACGCCATGGAATTTCGACTCGTTAATACCTTTGGAACTTGGGAACGGCATCTTTTGCCAAACTGGAACGGAAATATCGGTAACGATAGTATTGTAAAAAACGGTAACGATAAAGACAATATTGAGAACGATAATGAACAAAAAACCGTTCTTGCCTATTCCGAAGAGGGAATTGCAGCGGAAATTATGTTTGCGTCTTGTCTGCCGGATTTAATTAACCGTGTCGGACATTGTGTGATCGAATGTGAATCGTCGTTACATTCGTTGTTTCGCCGGTCATTTCCGCGAGCAACTGTTGTTCCGCTTACCACAGATGTTGTTGATTTGAATAAGAATTGCTGGGGACTTTCGCTGGAGGAACAAATTGCATTCGGCAGTTTACCGCGTTATTTTCGCCGTCAGAAAGAAGATTTTCCGATTCGCAAAGCCTATCTTGTACCGGATCGGGAACGTATCACAAAATGGTCAAACCGTCTTTCGGAAATCGGCGGTGTTGCAAAAATCGGAGTTCTCTGGCATGGAAGTTGGACAGCGGAATCCGAACATCAAACCGCTTTACCAATGTTTGAATTACGTAACCTCATGCTTCGTCATCAGGCGGACGCCGCTTGGATTTGTCTGCAACACGGTTCAAAACAAAAGGAAATCGAACAATATCGCCGTAATGTTTCGTTACAGGTTCATTTGTATCCTGAAGTGTTTCAATATGATCTTGACGAAATGGCGGGATTGATTGCGGCACTTGATCTTGTTGTAACACCGCCCGGTCACGCGGCGAATTTGGCTGGTGCGCTCGGAGCCAAAACATGGCTGATACTTCCGGCGAAAGCCGATTGGCGTTGGAATCTCAGCCGTGAAAATTGTCGCGAAAATTGCCTTTGGCATCCGACATTCCGCGTTTACCGCCAAGCAATTGGTCAATCTTGGTCGGAATTATTTGCAACAGTTGGAACCGACCTCGAAAAATTCCTGACAACACACCGTCCGCCGGAAGAATCCGTTCCGGTTACGTTGGCATTTCCCGAACAAAATAAACAAACAGCACCTATGCGCCGTGCAGGATAAAAAACAGAGTAAAGCGTGATGAAAAATAAATAAAGAAAATAAAAGTAATAATTATTCAGTGGAATTTTCGTTAAAAGTTAGCATAACTATTTACTTAACTGGTACAAAAATTAGAGTAGCCCGATAGGGCTTAATTTTCATAACCGTAGGTCTTTGACCTGCGGTGTAACGACAACAACCTACTGCCTGAAAGGCAGAACTTAATACGACAACGGCTTAAAATTCTGCCTTTCAGGCAGCGATTTCATTGGTTCGTAACCGCAGGTCAAAGACCTGCGGTTACGAAAATAAAGCCCTATCGGGCTATTCAGTTTGTCGGATCAATCCAGAAAATAGATATTTGAAAAATATTAAATACAACCCCAACGCAGTATAAGCGACTTTATAAATAAAACTCAAGAGTTGACCGACTTTCAACGAAAATTCCACAAAATATTACAAAAAATTCATCTCGTAGTTAGAGCGGTCAATGCCTATAAAATAAATATTACAAATTCCAGCAAACGGACTGTAAGAATTTCATGATCGACGCGCAAACAACCAGGCCGATTCAATGTGAATGTTGCGGATTTGCGTTCAAGTTTGCAGCGTCGGAACATTCAACAGAGGTAAGCTGTCCGGCTTGCGGCGGTGAAAATCTCTTAACTCATTGTCTTCGCTTTCCGTGCAGGGAAAATCTGTCAGGCAATTTGTCAAATAATTCATTAGAAAATTCGTCGGAAAACTTACTGGAAAACTTTTCAAAAGTTTTTTCGGATAATTGTTCGAACAATTGTTCAAACGATTATTCAAAAAAATGTTCGGAAGTCAACACACGAAACGGAATGTCGTTACCGTTGATTTCTGATGCCGATTTGATGAAATGTCGTGCCAAAAATTGTCCCCGAATAAAACACTCTCATAGCGGCAGTTGTCTTCATCATAAAAATTCTTGTACGGATACAAAAAATTCCGAATATAATTGGGATTACAAACAATGGATTACTCTATTGTTGACGGTTTGTATTCAGATTATTGTTTTGTTTGGTTCTGCTATTTTTGTTCTGACAAACAACGAAAAATCTGTTGCGCAAACGGAAATTTCATCGCCTCAGGTTGTTATCAATAAAGGTACGGATTTACAGATAAAACTTCCAACAATGTCAACGGCTCCGTTACCGGAAACAGTGAAACCGGAAACCGTTAAGCCTAAAACAGAGAAACCGAAGCCGGCAATTGCCGGTTTGGTCAAGGAAACGAATGTTCCTGCAACAAATATTTCTGAATCTCAAAAACCGAAAGAAAATACCGTATCGAATAAATTACCGCAGCCGGAACGGGTTGAAAAAACGACGCCGGTAACATCTCCTTTTCCGGTTCAACCCGTATTTCCTCCAGCGGCAAAAACCGTAACAACAACAGAACCGGTAAAAATCGAAACGGCAATAGCAGATCACGCAACAAAAAAAGCGTCAACTCAAAACGATAAAGAAAAAGATAAATTTGAAACGGCTCAACCGAAACCTTCTTTGCCCGAAACAATTTCGGTGAAACCTGAGGAAATGACAAAGGTTTCTTTGAAGAAAGAAAACGCAACGAATAAATCATTGCCGGAAGTGATTCGTATTGCGGCGGCGGAAGCGTTGCTGGAGGAATCGGTTACATTATTGATTTCCGATCCGGAACAGAGTTTGAAAGATATTTTATCCGCTGTCGGAACATTTGAAGAACTTGGTCGTTCGATTCCTTCGACGGCTTATTGGATACTCAGTCAGACTTACGCGTCGCTGAGTTGGGGAAAGATGTTTCTTATCAATACGCCGGCGGTTGAAAACATAACAATTAGTTCCGACAGTCATTGGCTGCTGACGCAATGTCAAGACAATTCGGTTTGGATATGGGATCTTTTCCGTGACCAAAATAACCGAAACGGAGTTCAACTTGATTCGGGCAAAATTCCTTACGTTAAATTGCTTTTTTCGCCGGATTTACGTTTAATCATCGGCGGACGAACAGACGGAACGTTACAAATTTGGGATATGGCACGTCCAAATCCGGCAGAAACACCGGTTGTGTTGAAGGAAAAAGTGGTAGGATTAGGCGATTTACAAATTTCACCGGACGGCTGTTGGTTGGCGGCTTTTGGGGGGTCGGTGAAGTCTTCTTTTGAGATTGTTCGAAATAACCGATACACTAATTATGTTGGTTCATCTGTTCAGATCGAAACAGTTTTCGGAGAAAGCGAAAATTATTTTTGTAATCTTAACGAACCGATTCCGCCTTGCCGGATTGTCCGGTTACATTCGATGTTACCGTTACCGAATACGGTTTACGGAACTCCGATGATTCCCAACGAAATACCGGTTGATGAAATTCCAGCCAATGAAATACCGGTTAAAATTACGGAAATATCCGTGTTACGGGAACAACCGTTTTTGCAACGTAAAAACGTTCAGGTTTCGTTCTTGTCGGAACATTCCGCTGTTCAGCCGGAAAAACCGTTAGTGAAAACCAAAACCGTTTCGGAAACTGTTACTGCGCTTTCGGAACCGAACGCTGTTTGGCTTTGGGATTTACGGCAGATTCAAAACGGTTTCATTCCTCCGCCGATTGTTTTAAGAGGACACGAACAAGAAATCCGTCTTATCCGTTTCAGTGCTGATTCCGGCAAACTGGCGGTTGGCGGCAAAGATTCGACAACATTAATTTACAATCTTCGGGAAAGTAAAGCCGATGGAGTTCCGTTGGTTCTTCGCGGTCATCATCTGGATATTACGGCAATTACTTTTGCTCCAAACGGCAGTTGGGTTGCAACGGGAAGCCGCGATAACACAATTCGCCTTTGGAATTTAACTGATTCAAAAAAGGTGCCGGATTCCGTTGTACTGAATGGTCATCGCGGTTGGATTAGTTCGTTAATGATTGACCAATCGGGAACTCGATTATTTTCCGGAAGTTACGATAAAACGATTCGGATTTGGCGTCTTGACCGAAACGATATTAAAACGGCGATGGAGCGTGAACCTTTGGTGTTACAAAGTAATCAGGGAGTTATTCGGGAATTAGCCCTTTCGCCGGACGGAAAAAAACTGGTTTCACTTGGCGGAGACAGCAGTCTTCGGCTGAGAAATGTTACCGATAATATTGTTGATGACCGACATTCCGTATTATTCCGCAATCGGATGCTTCCGATTTCCAAAATTGCTCTGACACCGGACAATCGTTGGCTTGTTTTCTGTTACACCAACCAAAAAAATCCCGCAAACAGCGGTATCCGCCTCTGGCCCCTCAACTTCAAACATCTGTTACAAATCGCTTCGGAAAATGAATAAATATAACGGAGAATCTTAACAAATTGTACCAGGCGGGAAAAGTGCTGTTTGTTGCATTGGCGAGAATCAATGAAGTACCATTCGTAACGGGAATATATAACCGTTACGAAATCGGATAGGGAGTCGGATGAGGGTATAGTTGCGTTGAAGAAAGTGGACAAGAACCTGAAAGAAGGGCGCACTCAAGTTGACGATGCCGACCTGAAGGGTTATTTTGATTCGATACCGCATGATAAGTAGAGGAAGGCAGTAAACGTTACTGGAATTGTGTTCCATCCAAGAAGGCGGCGAAAATTGCCTAGATCACGGAATCCACAATTTACTCAATTCTTGTATGATTAACTAAGCGAGAATAAATATTCTCTTGTTTTTTTATTCCTACTTAGTTAATCATACAAGAAATTCCCGAAAATATTAGGGTTGAACTTTACCAATAAACCAACCATATTCAGGGAGTTCAAAGGAAGGATTTTCGTTTTTTTCGTTGGCAATGAGTTTGCCTTTACTCAATAATTCTTCCAATGGAACAAACTCCGAACGAACATTAACCGTAACCGGTTTTTTGCGAAAATTGATCACAACAAGAATTTTCTCATTTTCCAATGTTCGTTCAAAGGAAAGAATTTCTTCGGGGTGATCGTTATCGACAAAATTGGTTTTTCCCAACGCACAAAAAGCCGGAAACGATTTTCGGAGTTTAATAAGACTCTGGCAAAAAGCAAAACGATCTTTTCCTTCTTTTGTTTCTGCTTTTGACCAATCAATTGAGAGATTGGCATAAATACTGTGTCGGGATTTATCGGCAATTTCCTGACCGTTGTAAAGCATTGGCACACCGTCAAAAGTGAAACAGGCAACCAAAACCGCTTCAACTCCATTGGTTCCCCAATGATGTTCACGTCGTTTTTCGTAATCATCATTAGCAATATCGTGATTATCGATATAATGTATAAATCGTCCGTTTTTTGGTTGTTTTGCGGTTTGTGTGAGTTTTACTTTTGCGAGATCGCTTGCCGGTTTTTTGCCGTCCATAACGTCACGAATAATGGGATAGATAGGAGTACCATAATTCATATCATAAGCGTAAAGTTGATTTTCCGGACGTGAACCTTCGGCAAGCATGGCGATATCGGAACGGATTTTTTCAATCCGTTTGCGTCCTTCAACCCAAAAATCGAGTGGAATTCCATCGGCAACATCAACACGAAATCCGTCAACATCAAAATCTCGTATCCAATATTCCATATTTTTCCAAAGATATTCCCGTAACTCAGGATTGTTGAAATCCAATGCAGGAAATGCCCACGAAGCGTTGACAATTTTTCCCTCTTTATCATGTTTCAGAAAATCGGGATGATCTTTGATAAACACGGCAGTTGGACCACAATGGAGATACACCAAATCCAACAAAACACGCATTTTCAATTGGTGAGCCGTTTTGACAAATTGTTTTAGATCATCATTGGTTCCGTATTCGGGATCAATATTGTAATAATCTTTCATTCTGTACGGATTTTTGGGATTATTCATTCCGGATTTTTTCTGGCGTGGACTCCAAAATTCCTGACGTTCATCATCGTCCGCAACAAAAACAGGACAAAGATAAACAATGGTAATTCCCAATCGGGCAAGATCGGGAAGTTTTGCGGTTGCGGCTGGAAGTGTTCCTTCTTTGGTAAACGCCCGCGCGTGAATCTGATACATCACACCGTTGTTGACCCAATCAGGTGCTTTACGGGCATCCTGTTGCCCTGGCGTTACCTCCGCCAATACCGCCAAAACCAATAAAAAACTCAGTAAAGTTGACAATAAAAATTTTCGCAACATTTTTGTTTCCTTTCGGGATTAAAGAGGTTGGTAAAAATGAAACGGCAAATAAAAAAGTTTCAACAATGATTTCTCTATTGCCGCTTGAATTGGTTGTTAGGATTCAATCTATTTTATCGAGTTGAAAATCAAAAGTGAAGTTTCTTTCACTATTTGGAACGATTTTCAAAACACCTTCACCTTGATAAACGGATAATGCGTTAGGATAAGGCGAGGGATTTTGCTTCGGTTTGTCGTCATTCGATGTTCTATCCATATTCGGATCAACCCAACGAAGGAAGACTCGATATTGACCGGGAAGAACACCTGCTTTTTTTGAATGGTTCATCAAACGCAGTGTATATTTTCCTGCCTGATCTGTTTTTCCAATGGCTGCTGGTCCGGGATCGGTACTGTTTGAATCATGTTCGAAACAAACAGCAATATCAGAGGCTGGTTTACCTTGATAAGTTACAGTTCCCGAAACAAAAACAGTTTTCTGCCCACATCCGGTAACAGTGGTTAGGACAAGAGATAATAGGAATATTAAAAAATATTGTTTCATTGATTCATCTCCTATAATCCGGGTTTTGAAACTCCGCTATCAATTCGGGCATAGTCTGCCCAAAGATCAACCTTTGTTGTAAAGGATACAAATCGGACAGAACCATCCCCTAAAGCGGAATTGGATCCTCCTGAATGCCATGATCCTGTTCCAATAGCACAAACATATTGCGCAAAACCTGCATCAATACAAGGTTGGATTTTCTGTGTTTGCATCAATATACTGCTTGTACGGTGAATGGATGAAATGAAACATCCGGGATTGCTAAGCCACATTGTTCCGCGTGCCGGATAGTCCTGATTATTATGGTGTTCGGTAAACATCAGACAATTCGAAGTTCCATCAATAATTGATGAAAAACTTTCGCATCCGATACTACCGTAAGAGTTGCTTGTTCCAACAAAATGAAAAACACCACGATATTTTTTGTAATTCGGCAAAAGTAGAAACATTTCATGCCATCCATACATGTTAGCCCATGTAGCACTATCGCTAGCGGAAACCATACTTCCGCCAACTGCACGGTAGGATGTTGTAATTCCTGTTACTGATAACCCAGGTGGAGTTACCAAAAGATTGGCATACGGATCGGTTGGACAAACATAAACCGGCATAATTGTTTTGGCAATTGCCAAATTGTTTGGTGTTCCATCAACAACTCCTGTCGGCGAAGTGTTAGTAATTGGTGTTTTTGTACTTTGATAAGTGTCGTATAAACTCTGCTGTTCGATATAAGGTAACAGAGCAATACCCCAGTTTCCATTAATCAAATCTGCTGTAGCGATTTGATCGGTAATTTGGTTTGAAACGGCACCGGGTGGGAAACAACCAATCACGTCATGATAGTTGTGTGCGCCAAGAGCAAGCTGTTTTAGTTTGTTCGTACAGGACATACGTCTTGCAGCTTCTCTCGCTGCTTGCACGGCTGGTAACAGAAGAGCAATTAACACTCCGATAATTGCAATCACCACAAGAAGTTCGACAAGCGTAAAGCCGAACGGTGAAGAACGAAAGGGAGGTAAAAATTTACCGGAAAATAGTTTAGAGAGAAAACATTATCTTTTTTCCGCTTTTAACTCTTTATCACATCTAGCCCCCCCCCCCCTGTCTCTCCCATTTTAACATAGAAATTTTTGACCAAAAATTTCCGAAAAACACAATCAAACATTTCATCAAATTTTCCATAGTTGTACTCCTTTATGTTACAAAGGTCTCTTGGAAATAACCACATTCCGTTACCATAACACGGTAAAAAAATCACGGAATATAATTGACTAACCAATAGAGTTTACACGAAACAAATCGGATTACAAGAAAAATCTTTCGATTTTCAAAAAAATATCCGAAATATTTAAAAAATTTCACGGAATAATTACAAAAAAATAAGTACAAAATCTAACTGTTACATTCCTCCTTTGGTTGGGTCGTAACCGAGATTCGATGTCCATGTGGCGTGAGCGGTACCAAGAATCAAAATGAAAGCGTTGACCGGCCACAATAAAATGCCAAACGGTAAAAATGAAAGGAATACATAAGACGGTGAAAATGATGCAAAAATAGAAATACCATTCTCAAATTTGTCCCGAAGATCCAGAAATTTTTCTATCTGCTCTCTTTCTTCTTTTTCCCAATCTCTTGGGTCGGGGTCTTCCGCAAGAATTGCTGCTTTTTCTTTTTTCTCTTCGTCGGTCAGTTCCACTTCTTCCTCTTCTGTTTCCGCTACGGTTTCTTCGGCGGCTGGCGGAACAAAATCCGGATCGCCAAAGGGAGTTGGCTCGTCCGGTCGCAACACAAGGCTTCGACCGTCTTCGTCCATTTCCCGTACTTCGACTTTATCGTTCATTCCGCGAAACGGATTGATATTGATCGTTATCCAAATGTGTCCCGCCATGAAAACATAAAGAGAAAATATTCCCAGTAAACCACCGTAGCCAAGAGCAAGAACTTCGTTTTGAATTTTTAATTTGAGCAAACAATTTCCGGCAAAAAGTCCCGATATCTTGGTAACACCGGAAGTCATACAGAAAATAAAAGACATTGAAAAAATATAAGCCATAAAACCCATGACATACATTCGCAATCCATAAATTGCCCCGCAAATGTAGCCGAGAACCAACATACACATAAAAGGCATCAGTAAAACCAATATCGGACCAGCCGGTCCTAAATCCGAAACCCAATCCGATGTTGGAGCCGGTTTGGTTTCTTTCTTTTTATCAAAAGGATTCGGTTCGGCGGTAACTGTTGGTTCCCGATAAATGGTTTGTCCTTGTTTTTCAAGAGCAACAAGATTATCAAGATTCCCGAAACCGGAAGTTCCAAACGCAAACGGGTCATTGGAAGGTGTTTGTTCCAAACCAAATTGAGCAAACGGATTCGATGCATCAGAAGCAGTCAATGGTTGCGGAATTTTGGGAAAAGCCGGAGCCTGAGATTTTGCGGTTTGTCCGGCTGGTGTTGCGGACAACGGGGCAGGTTTAGACGGCGACGATTTCGGAACCGATGTTGAAACCGCAACCGGTTTCCCTACTGGTTTTGCTGCCGGTTTGTTGGTTGCCAATTTTGCGGTTGGCGTTTTGGATACCGGTTTTGCGGTCAAAACCGTTTCCGGTTTATCCGGTTTAATTGGTTCCAAAGGAGCAAGTCCCAATTCGTTATCAACTTTCGGTTTTATTTCCGTTTTCGGAGACGACACCGATTCTGTTTTCGGAAAAAGCCCTTTGATTTTAGAAGCGGCAACCCATTCGGTCATTCCAACACCGCGTAACAAATCGGTTGGTTCCAATTTGCCTTCGGTTGCCATTTTCTTAATATCTGCACTGGAAACCGGTCCGAATCGAGCCGTTCCTTTCCGATAATACCATTGTTGCGGAGCCATAGTGGAAAGGTAAAAATAAAAAAAGGGTATATGGTATTCAGTATATTTAGTAAAAAACACTTTCCTTATTTTAAATTTTTCAGTTTATCGTTTCAATACCTCCCTCAAAAAAATTTCTGATTCTACCGGATTAGGTG
>JAISBG010000155.1 GCA_031266315.1 Planctomycetaceae bacterium
GCTGTTGTTTTTAATTCGTCAGTCGCGTTCATGATTCGATGATCGGACAATTCCAGCCGTTTCGAGAAACGTCAATGTGGATTCCAACGGACAATCCGTAAAACGGACAATCGGTTCAACCGGAAATTCCAACAATGAATTTTCAGACGGAACCTCAAACGGATTCTCAAGCGAAGGAAACAATTCCGTTAATGGTGTTGCCGCAAAGAATAATTCGTCAAAAACTTCGGCAAGATCAATCTTTTGGTTTTGTTTCAATCCCTCCGAATTTTGGGTCAACATTGTTTCCGTGCCGGAAAAACGAGGAAATGTCAAAACCGCAAGAACAGTAAAAAGAGCCAAAAGAATTACCGCCGTACTAATCCAAACTCGATTCTTGAACAAAGAATGAGAGCGAACACTTGAACGAACACTAGGAACATTTAAGGGAATACTTGAAGGAATACTGTCTTCATCGGCAAATTCCGCAGGAGGAAACCGGAGTTCGAGTTCGAGTTGAATCATTGCCGTGTAGTATTCCCACAACTTCGGACTTCGCCGAACATACCACGCCGTCCAACTGTCAAGCGGTTGGGCTTGGTCAAGGGCGCGGTCAATTCGGTTTATAAAGTATTGTTCTATCAATTTCATAGGAATATACCAAATGCTGTTATAAATAGGTTGTTTTAGGAACGCGGGCGTCCCGCCTGCATAGAACTACAGAACATTATTTTGCTATTGCGGGCGGGACGCCCGCGTTCCTAAAAAAGACCCAGGTGTTACCGTTCAAAGTATAGTTGAAGTTTTTTTCGGGCGCGGTGAAGTTGAACTCGCACGGCTCCTTCATTTTTTCCAATTCTTTCGGCAATTTTCGCCAACGGCAAATCATCACGATAACGAAGCACAAGGATTGTCCATTCGTCCGGTGAAAGGTGTTGTTTGGCGAGGTTCCACAAGTTTTGTTTTTCCTCTTCGACTTCAAACCGGTTTGGCAACATCGCCGCCGGTTCGTTAAGAGATTCCAGCGGCACCGTTTTTCTGCCGCGCTTTTCCGCAACCGCCATGCGAAACGCAATTCGATGAAGCCAACCGGCAAGTTTTTCACCTGATTGAAGTTGTCCAATCATCTCGAATGCCCGTATCAAGGTTCGTTGCGACAACTCTTCCGCCAACTCCGAACCCAATGTAAAACGCAATAAAAAACGATAAAGCGTTTCCCGATAACGGTTGTCGATTTCGTCAAACGCTTTCGTTTCGCCCAACCGAACCCGATTCACCAATTCGGAATCCGTGCAAGTGTTGAAGGGAGCCAACGCTCCCTCCCCATTGGTTTTCAATCGATTCATTAACGGTTTTTCATTTTCTCGGTTGAATGTTGAAGCACTTTGGCAATCTGTTTCCAAAGTTCAGGATTGTCCAATTTCGCCGTCACCGAAATATCGGTTCCGGCAGCATCAATCCGAACCGCTTGCAATAATCCGCGTTCCGGCGAATTTTCCGCAATATTCAACTGAGCAAACGCCAATAATCCGGTCAATAAATCACGAACCGCACGAGCATCATTGTCGGTTCGCATCACTGCTGTTATTTCGAGTTGCGAAATACCGTCCACATCGTGAAGTGTTGCTTTCACTTTTTTGATTTTACCAAAAAACTCTGTTCCATTCGCATCAAGTTTGGCGCGTTTCAGTTGCCGGTCTAAGAAAAGAAAACAGGTCTCTTCGAGAACCAATTCCTTTTTGGGTTGCGTCGTGTCCATTTCGGAATAACGACCGGTTTTGAACAACTCACCATATCGGGCAATTTGGTCTTCGTCCGAAAAAAGAAGAGCATAACGTCCGGTATTCAGTTTTATTCCGGCACAACAAAATTCAATATCGCGGTCATGAAATTCAAAATCGAATTTGAGAACAAAATCCCCGTTCGGTTCTCCACGCAGGAACTGATAATCTGTTTTCTCCCGAAAATATTTCAGGAACGAAAGAAAAGAACGCGGGTTCACATCAATAACAAACGCCAACAAACCGTCAAACTCCAACTCCAAATCTTTTTTTCGCCCCTGCAACAAATCGGTAATATCTTGCAGATTTTCGTCAATTTCATCATCGTCGAAATCCGCCTGAAGTTTGAAAACAATTGCTTCGAGATGTTGAAAAACGGTTTCGATACCTTTTTGGGTAGAAATTCCCGATTCGAGAAAACTCCGCAAGTCGTCGGCAACAGGTTCGGGCAATTTCCGCCGAAGGTTTTCACGCGATAATTCTTTATCAATTGCCCGATCACAAGTTTGCGTAAAAACTTCAAAAAACGGTTCCCACTCAGGAAGAGCCGTCAACCGTTTTACAAAATCGGAAGACGTAAACGCTTTGAAATTATCTTGATAGGAGATAATGGTCGGTTCGGCTCCGGCAACAGTGGAAACAGAAGCAAAATAAACGGTCAACAGAACCATCAATATTGCCCACACAGAAACAAACAATCGTTTTGTCATAACAACTCCTGTATTAATTAATTAATTAAAAGGTTGTGCTGGAAAAATTGTCTTAGATCGGCAAACTCTACACGATCAATTTAACAGTATTCTGATGTTCGTTGACCGGCAAATGTTACCGGCAAAGGAAAATAACTGATTAACTCATGTTATGCACTTTAGGTAAAAAGTCGGTCAAAGATACATCAACTCGGTAGGATTGTGCGTTTTCCTCCGCCCTGCAAGGGCAACACAAGCCAGCCCGCCGCAACGCGGCGGGTAAGTCCCGCCCGAACAATCGCCCTGTAAGGGCAGCCTATTAGTTGATAGTGGAAAGTTGATAGTGGAGAGTGGAAAAAGAATAGACCGCAACATATTAAATCCGCTTGCGATACTATCCACTCTCCACTATCAACTCTCCACTAATATGCTGCCCTTTCAGGGCGGCGTGTTATTGAATCTCACCCGCCGCGTTGCGGCGGGCTGGCTTGTGTTGCCCCTAAAGGGGCGGAGGAAAAACTTGATATTTAGCCCTGCGTAACATGAGTTAATAACCTAGTTCCTGTTGATTTTACGTTTTTGGAGTCGAGTGCTTGTCATGGCGGAAATTCTGGGGTATCATCTGGTCTCTTTCTGCAAATGGAATGTGATTGAAATTTTCTTATGGCAACTTCTAAAAACCTTCCCTTTTCTTTTTTGAGAATTATGTTATTTTATTTTTGTAGTTTTTTTTTATTTTTTTCCTTTTATTTTTAGATAAGTTCCATGTCCTCATTTCCGTTGCCGCCTTCTTTTTTTGACGTTGAAAATCAGTTGGATAAGATTCACGCGTTGAACGATTTTCTTGTTCGTCTTAATGTTTTAATCAATTGGTCGA
>JAISBG010000261.1 GCA_031266315.1 Planctomycetaceae bacterium
GATACTTTCGGCGGAATGGGGTTATTCTTCGGTTTGGCGGAATTACAACGATGAGATTCAGGGCAAAATGTTACCGCGTCAATGGCTGGTGAATCTTGCCGCTGATGTTCCGATTTCGATTTGGTATGATTGGCACGACGACGGCAAAGACCCCAAAGAACCGGAACACCATTTCGGTACAACAAATCACGACTATAAAAAAGACGCCAAACCGGTTTACGAGCCGAAACCTTCCTACATTGCCGCGAAAACTTTTAATGAAACGTTTCGCGGCTTTAAGTACAATAAACGAATTTGGACGGGAAATGAGGACGAATATGTTTTTCTATTTGATTTTGACGATGGGCGGTTGGTCAAACTTGCGGCGTGGACAACAGCAAAAGAACCCAAAACAATAACAATTCCTTCTGTTCCGGCTAAATTCCATGCAGTATCCTATCTTGGCGAAAAATTACCGGATTTATCCGCTACAGAAAAAGGTTTAACAATAAATGTTTCAGACGCTCCGGTATATCTAACGCCGTTAGAAACAAACAAAGCCCTTGTGGAAGCATCGCGTTGGACTTCTTTACCATTGGTGGCTTACCGCGACGAAGAAAACCAAACAACTCGTCTTGCGCGAAAAGCAAGTTTTCAGTCTCTTGAGAAAATTCAAGACCTCAATTTTGAACAGAGAACAGATATTATCATGGCAAATCCGGTCTCTATCGGTTTACCAATTCCGATTAAAAACCAACTCGTTACTGTATTCAACAATCCTAGCGGTCAGCCGTTCTCCAGTGTACCATTGACGATAAAACCAATTGAGGGAATTAATATTACGGAAACGGTTCAGACGTTGGAACTAAAACAGAGTGAAACGGAAAAGATACTTACCTTCCCGTTAAAATCAATGCCGCAAGAGGAATATAAATTTTCTCTTGATGTAAATTCCGCTTTCAATCGTTTTTCGTCACAAACGATGAAATTGATTGACGATTTTTCGTCCAAAAACAACGAAACACTTTCTACCGCTTGGGGGATTCACCCTGACGGCGATGCGAAAATTGGTTCGGAACAGAAAATCGAAGCGGTTGACGGAATGGTCAAAATAACGTACAAATTCGATGAAGGTTGGAAATTTATCCGTCTTGCTCCGAAAAGCGAAAGAGCCAAAATTAACGATATGCCAAGATCGTTAGGTCTTCTTATTTACGGCGACGGTTCCGGCAACAGCGTGAATATCCGTTATGTTGACAGTACGGGACAAACGTTTCAAGTTCACGGCGGGCGGTTGCAGGATTCGCGTGCGTATTATTTTGAATTTGCGCTCGACGGTTCCAACGCCTCCCATTGGGGCGGCGCGAACAACGGCATCATAACCTACCCAATCCGTTTCGACTCCCTCATCATCGACGGAACACGCAAAGCCTGCGGTCCTTATTCCGTATTAGTTTCCTCGCCGGTTTTGATTTATGAATAAACAATTCAGTGGATTAATACGGATATACTGCGTTAGTCACAAAATTGGTATTTTTCAAAGGATCGAAATCAAGTTTTCGCGACCTCATTTTTCAACCTAATTTTCCAAACAAAACAACCTCAGTAGCAAAAATTACAAAAATATCCTAACCTCATTAAAAATTATCAACTCATGTTACGCATCAACTTCGTCTTTAATCTTACGGAATAGTTTATTTTCCTGTCCCGTTAGGGACAACATGTTGGTAGAAAAACAATCATATTAAAAATGCTCGTCCCGTTAGGGACGAAATATTGGTGAAATTAGGGTTTGCTCATGAACCTTACCAACATGGCATCCCTACGGGACGCGGACAATTTGTTCCATCGTTTTCTACCAACATGTCGTCCCTAACGGGACGCAATCGCAAACTTGGAATACACACGCAAACAAAATCCTACAAGCGGTTGATAATCCTTCGACAAAACCATGACTTTACATCTCGTGCGTAACATGAGTTATCAATGAGGTAATGAGGTTGGTTTGGGGGAATCCATTAGGCTACTGAGGTTGTTTTTGTTTTGAAAATTAGGTTGAAAATAAGGTTGCGAAAACTTGATTTCGATCCTTTGAAAAATACCAGACAGAACACTAACGCAGTATAAAACAGACGGTTACGTTTATCATTCACAAACAATCTGTTTCACAAATTATGCGTCGGGCATGAACATTAGTAACCAGTTGAACGCGAGCAGGCAATGAATCAGGGTTAATATCTGATATAAAAACAATTTCCGGTGTTGTGATTTATTGCTTCGGTAAATCAGTTGACAAAAAACGATAAGCAGAATTATTCCTATAACGAAAATACAAATCATCAGCCCAAAAAGCGGAAACGGATAAAAATGTAACCAATCACTCCAAGCATCGTAATTCCCTTGAGACATTTGTTTGACAGGATGTCCGCCGGAAAAGATCATACAAAACGTACAGAAAGTAGAGAAAAAAGCAAAACCGTTTGACAAAACGGCAATGATAAAATAAGATGTCTTTTTATCTTTCTGTAAAAGCCCGAACAACGAAAAGAAAATAATTAAAATGGAAATTAACAAATAAGCAGGAAAATAAATTACTTTGAGAAAATTATAAAAATTTTGTGACAGATTGTACCACCATCTTCCCGACCGGCTTTCAAGCGATTTACGCTGAGTATCGTCGATTCCTTGAACATCAGAAAAAATCGCACCATCAACATTTGCCTCTGTAAAATCGGTTCCTTCAAGATTGGCACCGGTGAAATCAGCAAAACGTAGGTCGGTATTTCGAAATTTAACGTTTTTCAGATTGGCTCCCTGAAATTCGTCTCCATACAAAACAGTATCTCTCATATCCGCTCCCAATAAGTCGGCATTGGAAAAATGACTGTGATGTTTAAATTTCGCCCCGCGAAAATTGGTGTTTCTCAATTGAGCATTGGAAAAATTGACCGCTTCAAAAAATGAATATCCTTCAAAAAATGGAGAGCCGGCGTTAAGACCGGAAAATTGAACATTTTGCATGTTACAATAAGAAAATTCAGTGTTCTTCAATTTGGCATGGGAAAAATCAGTTCCTTGAAATTCACAAAACCAAAATTTGGCGTTGGTAAGATCGGTATTAGTGAAATTACAATTGTGCAAGACCGCTCCGTAAAAAGAAATCCCGCGCATGTTACAATTAGAAAAATCCGCTTGGGAAGTGAAAACCCCACGCTCCAACCGTTTGAAATCAATCTCACTCAAATCAAGACCGGAAAAATCTGTTCCCAACCGCCCAATCAGATTAAATTTTATACGTTTATACCACGCAACAGATTTTTCCTCTTCAGTGGGAGGATAATTATTCCGGCAGTCTTCCAAAACCTCAATCACTTGTTGACGAGTTGGCTTTGTATCGTGTTCCGCCGCAACCCCAAAACAGTAAA
>JAISBG010000293.1 GCA_031266315.1 Planctomycetaceae bacterium
GTTCCGTCAATTGAAAAAATCCGGTTTGTTAATTCCGGTACCGAAGCAACCATGAGTGCAATTCGTCTGGCACGCGGTTTTACAGGTCGGACGAAGATTGTGAAATTTATCGGTACTTATCATGGACACGTGGATTCTTTGCTTGTAGCGGCTGGGAGTTCGGCGGCAACATTGGGAGTTCCCAACTCACCGGGAGTTACACCGGGTGCCGTCGCCGATACGATCTTATTACCGTACAATAACGTTGACGCGGTTAAAAAAAAGTTTCAGGAGATCGGCAAAGAGATTGCGGCAGTGATTCTTGAACCGGTTGCCGGAAATATGGGTTGTGTTATTGCCAGTTCCAATTTTTTGTACGAATTACGGCATCTGACGCAAGCCAACGGAGCAATTCTTATTTTCGACGAAGTGTTAAGTGGTTTTCGTGCCGGAAAAGGCGGTGCCGGACAACGTTTCAGTATTACGCCGGATATTACAACGCTCGGCAAAGTGATTGGCGGCGGTTTGCCGGTGGGCGCGTACGGCGGTAAAGCGGAAATTATGGATCACGTCTTACCGGTCGGCAAAGTTTTTCAGGCGGGAACACTCAGTGGTAATCCTTTGGCAATGGCTGCCGGAATTTCAACACTTCAGGCGTTACAGGAACTCAATGCGTTTCCCCTTTTAGAACGTAAAATGGCAATGCTTGCCGAAGGACTGGAAGATGAAGCCCGATCCGCAGAAATTCCGGTTGCGGTGGAACAGGTTGGTTCCATGATGACGTTGTTTTTTCTCGCCGGACACAATAACAACGCCGAAAAATATCATGTCAGCGGTACAACATTCAACGGCAGTACAGTAGATCGTTCTACGGCAACCAGTTCAACCGGCGATTGTTTCGCAAATAAAATTATTGACTGGGAAACCGCGTCAAGGTGTAACACTCAACGTTACGCAACATTTTTTTGGAACATGCTGGAACGTGGTTTTTATTTTCCGTGCAGTCAATTCGAAGTGTTCTTTATGTCAACCGTCATCACCGAATCGGAAATCCAACAAACAATTGATGCCGCAAAAGAAGTGTTCAAAATTCTATAAAAATATCTGATTCTACCGGATTAGGTGTTTCTCACCGGAATAGTAAAATAATGGGTAAAATTTCATAGGCAAACATAAGGTAGGCGACCTTTTGCTAATAGGTCGCGTCGGCGTTAGCCGACAGTGAATTAGATTAACAACGGCAAATGGTGTTGCCTTCAGTTTTGGGGTCAATGCAAACTCAACCGGCGCAACCGCCCAGCGGGCGGATTGTCTACCTCTTTTCGTGTGTTTCGCGTTTAAAACCAACTTTTTAAACTGTTCACACTTTAAATTTCGATTTTGTTACAAAAAAGAATATTGAGGACAATTGGGACTTTGAGAACATGATAAACATTGTTTCAAAAAACGAAATTTCAACTATGGTAAGTCGATAATTGAGGGTGATCATCTCATTCGTGCAAGACATTGAGATGAGTCGGTATTGGTTTCCGTTTTTTTGGATCAGCCGGAACAATAAGATGTTTTTCAAAAAACTGTTTCACGATTTCTTGTATTTCATTGGAGTTGAAACTTTTGGAACAATGTCCGCCATTACCGGAAGTCAGTTTAATCAAACGGCTTTCGATTTGATTCTTTTGTAACACATCGTAAAGTTCCTGACTTTGCGAAAACGGAACCAGTTCGTCGTCTTCGGCGTGAACAAGCAACATGGGTGCGGTTGACTTATTGACCTGAAGAGCCGGACTCATTTTCCGCATCAACACAAATTTTTCTCTAAAGTTTCCTCCGAATGCTCCTGAATAAGACATTACAATCCACGGAACTTCTTTTGCTAATGTTTCAAAATTTGTTGGAGCGGCATACGCGGCAACCGCCTGAACCGTACTGGACTGATCAAGGTTTTCGCCGACATCAAATTCTTTTGTTGCTTCGTTGGTTCCTAAAAGAGCGGAAAGATGTCCGCCTGCCGAATGTCCCCACGCCCCGAAATGTTCCGTATCAAAATTATATTCTTTGGCGTAAGCACGCAACCAACGTACCGCCGATTTGCAATCAATAATTTGCGCCGGCATTTTGAAATCCGGTTGCAGACGGTAATTGACCCCGACAACAGCAATACCAACAGGAACACACTGACGTACCCAACCTACAGCGTCCTCTTTATTGCCGTCCGTCCAACCGCCGCCATGAATCGCAATTATCACCGGTAACGGTTTCATTGTTTTATAATTGTCCGGTAAATAAATGTCCAGTTGTTGGCGTTTGCCGCCGTCTTTGACATACGGAATATTCGTTATACAAACCTCCGCCAACGCAACAGAACAAAGAATTATCGAAAATAAACACAACGCCAGTACGGTTCGTTGAAACACACTTGCAACAAAAAATATCAATTTATTGACCATGTAAAGTAGAAAATACGGTACGTTTTATTTTTTCCGTCTTGATTGCGGAATACCTTCAGTTTCGCGAATTTTCCGAACAAAAAAGACGCCCAGAGCAATCAATAACGGTGGAATTGGCGGCAGTGTTACGGCGGCAAGTTTGTATTGCCCCTGAATCCGGCGAATATTTTCGTTCAGTTCAACATCCGCTTTTTCTAATTGAATATTCAATTCGCGTTGTTGTTTTTCCTTTGCAGAGTTGAGTCGTTTTTGCGCGGTCATCATTGCCGCTCCCAATTTCCGCAACGCCTCGTCTTCATTGACCACTCTTTCCTTGAGACCTTTTTCGAGTTCCTTCATCTTATCGGTCAGTTCTTTTTCCTCCGTTTCGGTCTGAGCGTCAAACTGTTTTTGCAATGAGTTACGTTTATCATTTGTTGTTTTGCGGATTTCGTCCGTATTTTCATCGAATTTCAAAAGTGTCCGGTGTTTCGGTCGCCGGTTGCGAACCGCGAGAAACCGTTCATCGCCGGCAACACTGTCAATCGCATTCAATACAAATGTAACGTTATCGAAATTCAGATTGATTCCCGCGCCCGGTTCATTGCCCATCCGGCGCAAACTGAAGAGCGAATCGGAAAGCATATCAATATCCGCAACAAGTAATACGTCTATTTTGATTGGTTCCGGTTTTACGGGAGTTTCACCTTCTTTTAATTCCTGAGCGGGCGGCGGCGGCAATTCACCGCGAATCCGAACCGCCAATTCTTCCGGTCGGTCTTCCGTAACACATGACCGTTCCCATGTTCCGTTGCCGAGTCCTTGCATTACCGCCCGTGTCTGAACAATTCCCGCCGGCTGTTGAAACGTTTGAAGCAACGATGTTACAGTAAGTGCGGTTCCTTCTTTTACGGGTAAAGTTGTAACATGTCCGGGAAACGGCAGCATGACATATTGTAACGAAGCGGAAACCGGATCGGAGGAATTGAACGGCAGGATTTTTCGTTCAGTTTCCAAACTTCGGTCTAAAAAGACGAAACCTTTGGGAATTTGCGCCAGTTTTCGGATAGGCGAATATTCTTGCCAAACTGCCTGTGTTCCTTCAATTGTTGCCCCTAAAAGCGTCCAGAGCGGAGTAATATCGCCTTTCGGTGTTTGCCGTCCCATCATCATCATCATTTGCGACGGTGGTTGTCGCGGTTCGGCTGTTCCGGCAACACTGCGAACATAAACCGGCAACGGGTCTTCAAAAATCACCGTCGGCTGTCCGCGTTTTACCGTATCAATAAAGTTGTCGATTTCCGTCGGTCCCATCGCCGAAGGCTGTACCGCGAGCAACGCATCGAATTTATCGCGGATTGGTTCCGCCGGATCAACTTCAACAACCGTGTATTGACGTTGTAACTCATCAATGATTTGCCATTGCGGCGACATGGAAAACGTTTGCATATCAAGCCGACCGAAAAGCGGCGCATCCGTTTTGAGAATACCGATACGTTTTTTCTGTGGTGTTGTTACACCGTAAAGAGCGTGAACCAATTCGTATTCGACGGAAAGTCCGCGATCAATGAACGGCAAGGTCAGCGAATTGAGACCGGAACGAAACGCAACACCGAGAAAAATACTTTTGAGTTCGCGTTTACCGCGTGCGGCAAACGAAACTTCCTGCGGTTTAATTTCGTAACGTTGATTGGCGATAAGAGCCTGTTCGGTATTCGGTTTGATATTGTGAACCTTTACGGAAACATTTTTACCGCATTTTGATTGAATTTCGTCGAGAATTGAAATAATATCGAGTCGCGTCTGAACATGCGATTCCGGCACATCGGGACTTAGAAACGCTTCAATCACTACCGGATATTCCGGTTTCAGATCACGAAGCAGTTTCACGGTTTCCGGTGAAAGCGTACTTAATTTCTCTTCGGTCAGGTCGGCGCGAAGATCATGTTGCCGGAAAATGAAACATAAACTCAGCCCGATAAGAAAAAGACTGACGGTACGAACAGTAAAATGAAACGTTCCGGCTAATTTTCGTTGCGCTGTCCAGTGCCGGCGACCAATCATGACCATACTCAAATAGAGCATTGTCGAGGTAACCATTGCAAAGTACAAAATACTTGAGAAGTTGATAATGCCGCGACCGAACAGTTCAAACTGTGACGCAACACTAAAACCTTTCAGGAGTTGGGCGGCATTTGAGGGAATCGGCGATGCGTCAACCCATTGTAACGCAATCAGCGGTGAACAAAAAACCGTGCCGAGAATATACGCGACCGTAAGATTGCCGGTCAGAAACGAGGCAACCATTCCAATGGAAATCATCGAAACACCGACAAACCAGTATCCGATATACGTACAAACGAAAAGTCCGGTATCCGGCATACCGAGATATTTTAGTATCAGTAAATTACAGAAAAACGAAAAGAGAAGTGAAACGGTGTAAATACAAACTGCCGCATTGAATTTACCGAGAACGATATCGAAATCGCTTGCGGGAATAGTGAGCAGCAATTCATCGGTTCCCTGCCGGCGTTCGTCCGCCCAGATGCCCATCGTGATTGCCGGTACAAAAACCAGCATGATGAGCGGAAACCAAAGATTAAGTTGATCAAGGTTCGCGAGATTGGCGTTGAAAAATTCGTCCGGCAAAAACGCCGCAAGCAGAGCCTCGGGTTGGCTGTAGTCCCGCGAAGAATCGAGCAGATAGGCGGCCACACGACAGTCAAAAAGGCGCGAGGGATCAATGGTTTTCGCCTCAATGGCGGCTGCCTCGCTGCTGTTGGCAGGCAGCACCTCCTGAAGCAGCATCTTGACATCATGCCCAACCAGCACACTGTCGGAGGCAAGCAGGCGGGTGAGTTCCTCAACAATGCCCTCATACTCAAAGGCCCGCACGCCCTCGGGCGACGCGACATACAGCCGACGCGAGGCTTCAAACAGGTTCGAAGCGGCGGCGCCCACATCAATAAAGGCGGCGCAGGCTGCGGGAATCTCAGAAGAGGGCAGAGAGGACGGGGAGGAGAGCGGGGCTGTCTGGAGTGCCGAAGGAGCCGCAGGGGACTCCGAAGAGCCTGTCGAAG
>JAISBG010000324.1 GCA_031266315.1 Planctomycetaceae bacterium
ATTGGTTTATCGTGTACGAATTATTGCGGATAATCCCGACAATGGTCTCCGGCAAGGAATGCCCGTAACGGTACGATTAAAATTGAACCATGATTCTCATTGACCACCTCACCAAAAAATTCGGGCATGATTCCTGTCCCGCTATTGACGGGATTTCCGCCTGCATGTTGCCGGGTCGAATCACGGGAATTGTCGGTCCCGACGGAGCGGGAAAAACAACGTTGGTTCGTTTGATTGCCGGACTTCTGGAACCCAACGAAGGTCAAATCAAAGTGTTCGGTCTTGATTCGGTGAAAGACACGGCGACAATTCGGGAAATGCTCGGCTATATGCCGCAACGTTTTGGGCTTTACGAAGATTTGACCGTGTTTGAAAATCTTGAGTTGTACGCGGAAATGCGGGGACTTGAAAAATCGCAACAGCAGGAACGTTTTACGGAATTGTTACGGTTTACCGGTTTGGAACAATTTACGAAACGGTTGTCCGGTCATTTGTCCGGCGGTATGAAACAAAAACTTGGTCTGGCTTGTTCGTTGATTAAGATGCCGAAATTGTTGCTTTTGGACGAGCCGGGTGTTGGAGTTGACCCGATTAGTCGGCGGGAACTTTGGCGAATGGTTCGTGAGCTGGTTGCGAGAGATGTTGTTGTCGTTTGGAACACCGCCTATCTCGACGAAGCGGAATCCTGCGACGATGTTCTGCTTTTGAACGAAGGAAAGCAACTCTTTCACGGTTCGCCGTTGGAATTGACCGGAAAAATGTCGGGACGAGTTGTTCAGGTTCGCGGTGTCGCCGAAAATAAACGCCGGAAATTTCTTGCCGGACTTCTGCAAAAACCGGAAACGCTTGACGGAACTATTCAGGGAAGTGCACTCCGCATCGTTTTGAACCTCCACACAACTCCGCAACATTTCAACACCGCAATTCTATCCGGTCATTCCAACAATATTGAAGTTGATTCGCCGAAAATTGAAATTGTTCCGGTAACATCGCGATTTGAAGATGGTTTTATCGACATTTTGGGAGGAGCGGTCAAACGGGAATCAGCCTTTGCCCGACGGAATCCCAAACCGATAGAAGACGGCAATCCGGTTGTTGTGGCGCATGGTCTGACGAAACGGTTTGGTTCATTTGTTGCGGTTCGCGATAATAATTTTGAAATCAAACGGGGCGAGATTTTCGGTTTGCTCGGACCCAACGGAGCGGGAAAAAGTACAACATTCAAAATGCTTTGCGGTTTACTCAGACCAACGGAAGGCGAAAGTTTTATTGCGGGTTACAATCTCGGAAAATCTCCGTCGCGGGCGCGTTCCCGGCTTGGTTATATGGCGCAAAAATTTTCGATGTACGGAGATTTAACGGTCAAACAGAATTTGAATTTTTTTGCCGGAACTTACGGTTTATGGGGATTGGCAAAACGAAAAGCTGTTAAAGAGATGATGAACATGTTTGATCTTGACCGGTATTCCTCTGCCAATGCTTCGGCATTACCGCTTGGGTTCAAACAACGTTTATCGTTAGCGGCGGCGTTGGTGCATGAGCCGGACGTTTTGTTTCTGGACGAGCCAACCTCTGGAGTTGACCCATTGACCCGCCGCGAATTTTGGACGCACATCAACGCATTAGTTGAAGGCGGAGTTACGGTTTTGGTGACAACCCATTTCATGGACGAGGCGGAATATTGCGACCGAATCGCGTTGATTTATCGTGGAGAAACAATCGCAACAGGAACTCCCGATGATTTAAAACAACTAGTCCGAACCCCAACACAAAAAGATCCAACCTTAGAAGACGCTTTCATCGCCTTGATTGAAAGAAGCGAACAACCCAAACCATAACTCCAATTGCCCAACCATTTCGGAATCCGTCACGAATTGGCTTGATTAGGTATCTCCCGCCGGAATAGTAAAATAATTGAATTGGTAACTCCTGCTACACCGTAGGTAAAAAAGTCGGTCAAATAGACATCAACCCAGTAGGATTGCAAGTTTTCCTCCGCCCTGCAAGGGCAATGCCAATCCGCTTTGCACTGCCCTTACAGGGCGATTGCTGGGGGAGCTGCTACCCACCGCGTTGCGGTGGGTTGTTATGCGTTGCCCCTAAAGGGGCGAAGGAAAAACTAATATTTAGCCCCTGCGTAACAGGAGAACTAATAAAAATTTGCTCTTCTTGGAGAACAAATCGACTAAAATCGCCGAAAATTGAGCTCAAAACTCTGGGGTTTGAACTCAAAACTTTTGGAGGTGAACCCAAACTCTAGGGGGTGAACTCAAAACTCTAGGGGGTGAACTCAAAACTCTAGGGGATGAACTCAAAACTCTAAGGGGTGAACTCAAAACTTTAGGGGGTGAACTCAAAACTCTAGGGGGTAAACTCAAAACTCTAGGGGGTGAACTCAAAACTCTAGGGGGGTGAACTCAAATTCCCGTGATTGAAGACCTAATTTTGGACATTTTTTTCCCGTTGTCAACAACCCCAGTAGGATTACGCATAGGTGGGCAACCGTTCGTAGGTCGTAGGTGGGCGACCTTTCGCTGAAAGGTCGCGTCGGCGTACTCGCCGACAGTGAATCAGGTTAACGACGGCAAAATGAGAACTCAACCGGCGCAACCGTCCAGCGGACTTTTTGATAAATAGCCCACCCATTTTCGCCGACAGTGAATCAGATTAACGACGGCAAAATGAGAACTCAACCGGCGCAACCGTCCAGCGGACTTTTTGATAAATAGCCCACCCATTTTCGCCGACAGGGAATCAGATTAATGACGGCAAAATGAGGACTCAACCGGCGCGACCTTTCAGCGAAAGGTCGCCCACCTCTTTCCGCGATTTTTCGGTGGGCAACCGTTTGTAGGTGGGCAACTGTTCGCTGAACGGTTGCATTGGCGATAGCCGAACATCAGTTATGATCTTACTTTTTCCGGCAACACAAAAGAGTGATGTCGTCTGATTGGCTTCTGCCTACCGCGAATTGTTGAACCGTTGCGACAATTCGGCGAATCAAATCATTGGGTGTTTCTGTATTGCGGCAGTCTTGCACTACAGTAAGTAAACGGTTTTCACCAAACAGTTGACCGTCCGGCGTCATCGCTTCTGTTATGCCGTCCGTATAGAAAATCAAACGGTCATGTTGTTCCAGATGAAGTTTGTTGACCGGAAATGTTATATCGGAAAAAACACCAACAATGGTACTTTTCGTTTTCGGTTCATAGAAACATTCGCCGTTCGCCTTGCAAAGTAACGGAGGACAATGTCCGCCGTTGCAATAAAGAACGTTGCCGGTTTTCGGATCGGCAATTCCCAAAATCAACGTAACAAACGTATTTTCAGGATTCGCTGCCGCAAGACTGTTGTTGAGCCAGTACATCAACTCGTCCGGCGAAAGGTTTGGTCTGCCGGAACGAATCAACGTCAATACCATTGTCATAAACAACGCCGCCGGAATTCCCTTGCCGGAAACATCACCCAACGCAAAAAAAATACGCCCGTCATCCAATTTCACATAATCGTACAAATCGCCGGCGGCAAAATAGGCAGGTAACAATTTTGCCGCCAATTCGATTCCGTTCGATTCCAATTCTTGCGGCGGAAGATAACTTGCCTGTACCTTGCCGGCAATCAGCATTTCACTTTCCGCCTGCTCCTTCTCGATTGTTGCCAACTGCAATTTCACAATGTGTTCCGTCAATTCCGTCCGCATCCGGTCAATATCCGCCGCAAGACGGAAACTTTCATTCTTATTTTTCGGTGAGACATCAAGCAGTTCGGGCGGCATCTTCAAATCAGGAGAAAAATCCGATTCGATTAAACGTATTGTGTAATCGCTCAACTTCCGAATCGGAGCAACAAGATGTTTTGAGATAAACCAACTAAAAAGAACCGCAACACCAAACAAAACCAACGCAATATTCAAAAAAGTAAAAAACGTACTCTGTTTGATTTGTTGAACGAGCGTCATATCAATATCCGCGCCGAGAACATACGGACGGTTTTGCGGTGTGTACCGGCGTAAAAAAGCACTGCGCGTATATCCGTAATCGTCCGTCCCTTCTTCAAACCGAGTCGTTCCGTCATGCAATGTTTCGACAACACTGGGATAGGGACGATGATAGACAACATAAATTCCTTTTTCGGGTTCTTCTTCGGTGGCTTCTTTGGTGGCAATCACAAGAATATATTGATCCGTCGGTTGGTCATACGCAACAACATACAATATCGACATACCCGAATTTTTAAGCAGAGACAAGATTTCTTTCATTACGTTGCGTTTTTCTTCGAGCGGTATGTTTTCGTGATTCATACATCGATCAATAAAATCCGGCGGAAGTAATTGGTCGATCGTTGTTGCGGCAAGGAAAAGATGTTTGTCGAGGTTGTGGAGCAAGACTTTTTGCGTTACATAGTAACCGTAAAGCAAATACAAAACAGAAGAAAGTATGCTGACACTCAAAAAACCCAACAACAAACGGTTATGGATACTTAATCGTTGAAATAAATGGTGCATATCAATTTCAATTGTTTTGTTTAATTGTTTGTGACTATTCAGTGGAATAGCCCGATAGGGCTTCATTTTCATAACCGCAGGTCTTCGACCTGCGGTAGTACCGCGATAAAAACCCCGCCGCCTGAAAGGCGGGATTTTAAATAATA
>JAISBG010000421.1 GCA_031266315.1 Planctomycetaceae bacterium
AGAGGCTTTACGTTGGTCGAATTACTGGTCGTTATTGCAATTATCGGCGCGTTAATTGCAATACTGTTACCGGCAATTCAGGCGGCTCGAGAAGCCGCAAGACGGATGCAGTGTGCCAATCAATTAAAACAAATCGGTATCGGATTTCACAATTTCCACGATACCCAACAAGGCATCTTGCCTGTTTCACTTCGAATCAATCGTGCCGGCGGGTTTGTTCTTCTCTTCCCTTACGTTGAACAAACCGCAGCCTATCAACTGATCGAAAGTAAAACAAACAAATTTGATCAGGACATGAACGAAGATTTTTGGGGACACAAAACGACTTCCACCCGAAAATTGACGGAAGAGGAAATCACCCAATTATTTTCGATTCCTATTTATCGTTGTCCGACACGCCGAGCAACCGGCGCACGTGACGGTGTTTATACCGGTACTTACGGAGACGGAACAACCGGAACGAATGCTTGCGGTCCGCGTGGAGATTACGCTGTTGTCGCTTATGTTGATCGGACAATAAGTGCTGCCCAATGGTCAAGAGAAACCGGAAATCCAACCGATATCAATTGCCTCTTTGAATTGCGTAGTGCGATGAGACCGGCTTTGCTTCGATCAGGAAGCACTTCGTGGGCAAATTGGACTCCGCGAGACACAATGGCATGGCTTTCCGACGGAACCACCAACACCATCATTTTGGGCGAAAAACATATTCACCCCGACAATTTTCAAAAATGGGACGGAGTAACTTCTACCACAGGATCAAGTGAACCCAATGGATATTCGCAAGATTGCGCCTATACACATCCGTGCAATTTTAATTTTGGCGATGCTTGGCTTGCCCGTGCTTTTCACTTACGAGGTACGTTGGAGTGCGTTGGCATTTCACGACCGTACGATAATAAAGCGGTGGATCAAGACCGGGCAAGTTTTGGAAGTTGGCATCCGGGAATATGTCCGTTTTTGCTTGGTGACGGAGCCGTTTTTCCAATAAATGTTGCCGCACCGGTGGGAACTCATGATAACAAATTGTTACTTTTAAGATTGTCCGATGTCCAAGACGGCGGAACTATTTCACTCAACGATTGAAATATACTGTTCTTAGCCCGATAAGGCAGAATTTTGTTGTCCGGTAGGATAGCAAGTTTTTCCTCCGCCCCTTTAGGGGCAACACAAGCCAGCCCGCCGCAACGCGGCGGGTGAGAACCAATAACACGCCGCCCTGAAAGGGCAACATATTTGGAGAGTTGATAGTGGAGAATGAAAAAAGAATAGACCACAACGTGTTAAATCCGCTTGCGATACTATCCACTATTCACTTTCCACTAATATGTTGCCCTTACAGGGCGATTGTTCGGACGGGACTTACCCGCCGCGTTGCGGCGGGCTGGCTTGTGTTGCCCTTGCAGGGCGGAGGAAAACGCGCAATCCTAACGAATGATGTATCTTTGACCGACTTTCTATCTACGGTGCGTAACATGAGTGCTTAAAAAAATATTTCATAAAAAATTTGCAATCCTTATTGGCAAGATTTATTCTTTTGGCGTGAATACCGGCAAAATCCGAAAGAATATTCGACCATTGTGAAACAGAACATTTTGACCGTAAGCCGTCTGAACCGTAGAACCGTCAAAATTTGAAACAAGCGGGTTGACCTCTGAAATCAAGGTTTGATCGATAAATTTGTGCGGGTCCGGCGGAAATGTTTCTGTTACGGAATTATCGGTTCGGGTTTGACCAAGAATAATATCCCGACCACGAGGTTCAGAAAAAACGAATGGTGTAGAATTTTGAGAGACTGATTTCAAAAGTCCCGGAAATAACTCAATCGGAACAGAATTGCCGGACGGTTGAGCCGTTTCACCAGTCAGCATGACCGGAAACTGAGCAGGTTTCAACTCCTGCCAACCGGATTGAGTTAAATTGATCGGGGAAGAATTTTCAACCGGTGTTGTCTTTTCCGGTATTCTCTGAAGTTGCGTGTAGTGATCAATACTTTTATTGATTTCGTGAATTTTAGATTTTGTAAAATAATTTTGCGTCCGATTCCCAATGTAGTTGATCACCGGAAACGCAATAACCGCAATAAGAATACCAACAGCAATCGATATGCCGACATCAAACCATCGGCGGTTTTTCGTAATATGTTTAGACGGCGAAACTGTTGAGTGTTCACGGTAACCGGACAAACGCCGAATCAAGCGTTTACTGTTGGAATGTTCCGTAGGAGTTGTTGGCGGAATTGCCGGTTGAGAAGGCGAAACAGTCAAAATCTTTTCCTGAACCTCCGAACTCTTATCAACAGAATCGTTTGAAACCAAACGGTTCGAAACCGGAGAATCAGTTGCCGGAGGCGGAGAAACCGGCGGGTTCGGAACCGAATAATTAGCAGCGGAACGGTTTGCAACACCCAATTCGTCCAACTTGTCCTTAAAATGAGACGCCGGAATTGTCATAGTAATAACAGAACCGAGCAATGTTTCGGGAACAAGATTATTGGCATGATCACTGTTTTGTTTCATCTGGTCAAGATGTTTCCAAAGCCGACGACAAGTACGTTGCGCCAAATTGTACGGCGGATCGACCGATTCATAAACGTATGTCAACGGCGAAAGTTCTTTTTGGAGCATCGCCAACTCGGTTCGCAACGCCGGTTGGCAAAGCAATTCCCGCTCGACATAAGCAATTTCATCATCTTCTAAGGCATTCGTCAAATAGCCTAACAACATTTCACGGTTTAAATCGCTCATTGTAGTGTTGATAAGTTTACGGATTTTAATTTACAGGGCGACAGTATTACAAAAAGTAAAGTTTTCGTCAAGAGAAATTTCAGCGGATTTAAAATTTGCAGTAAACTTTACCAGTAGAGAATAATTGTAAGGCGGTGAGAGGTTCGTTTCGTGTTTTGAATTTTTCAGATATTGAACAACCGAACCCTTTTATTGGTCTTACGTTATGGTGATTTACCGAATTTGTTTCCGTTTTAGGTTTCTCATTGCGAATTGCCTAATTCCTTAATATCATACGTTATCTGCCAGTAAATGGTTCAATTTTTTTACTGCGGTGTTTAGCCGACTTTTAATTGTTCCAAACGGGATACCGAGTGATTCGGAGGCATCGCGGTAACTCATTCCTTGAAAATAGACCATGTAAAGAACTTGCCGTAAAAATTCCGGCAAGCGTTCAACTGCCTCGCGAACCTGAATTTTCTGCTCGCTGTGAATGGAATTGAGTACCGGATCTGTTTCATCACCAACCAATATATCCGATAATTTTGCGGAATCAGGATCGGCATCACAGGTTTCGTCGATACTAATAACCTGATACCGTCTCATTTTACGGCAAAGATCAATTGCCTGATTGGTGGCGATTCGATAGAGCCAAGGACGGAATTTCCTGCCTTCCTCGAATTGGTTGCATTTCGTAAGAACTTGCAGAAATGTTGTTTGAAAAATATCTTCAGCACTTTCAGTATTACCAAGATAATGTCGAAGATAGTTGAAAAGTTCCCGCTCATAGCGTTTGACCAACTCTTCAAAAGCCTCGCGCTGTTGTGTCATACGATATTCCAAAATTAATTCTTCGTCTGTCCACTGAGAAAAATCAATTACCGAAAACCGAGCCGTTTCTTCTGCAACACAATACATAGTACACCTTGTTCTTTCTGCCGAAAGTTCCGTCAAAATAACATTCCTTTTAGCAATATTGAATTTCACTTTCCGGAGTCAGTTTCGAGTAAAAAAGTTATGCTCTTTTATTTTTCTAATGTGACCTCGACTGACACCGCTTCTTAATTAACTAAAAGAATTTATTCACATTTCATGCCAAGAAGATAAAAAGTCCAATATCTAAAGAAAAATTTTTGTGGGAAACAGCGATTAACTCCATACAAATAAAAAGGATAAATCGTTTGATTATTTTTTTATTTTTTAATATTCTTCAAAATATCATTCCAATCCGGCTAAAATCAAATAGATCAATCCTCACCTTTTTTCAAATCATTGTATCGGATTGAAAGGATTTCAAGGATTATTCCTCTTTGAACTATTTGACCGTGTAAAATTTTCATTATAAGTAATTTCTAAAAAATCATTTTTTGACAGGATTTACAAAATTTACAGGATAAAAATCAAATAAATCATGTTTATCTTGTCAAAAAAATTGTTTTCGTCGGCGGTTTTTGGAAGTTGCCTATATTTGTGAAAAAGAGAATCGTTGATAATTTTAACTGATTTAGCCGTTTTTGGAAAGCCCGGCAATTCCGGTAATTTCAGTGAGAATTTTTATTTTGTTGTTTTGTCGGAGATAATTTTTACGGGGACTTGTCAACATGCCCCTTATTCAGGTATATTTTAATAATTCTAAAAATTTCGATATTTTGAGACGCAAGACCGTTTGTTAATATCAACCGGTTTTGCTAACCAATTGTTATCGTCAAATTAGAAGAATCGATTTTACTAACTAATTTGTCAACCAATATTTACATTTTTTACCGCTATGAAATTGAAACAACTTTCGCTCTTTTTGGAAAACAAGCCGGGTAATGTCCGCAAAGCGTGTCGAACTTTGGCTGACAGTGGAATTAACATTGAAACAATGGCTCTTGCAGACACGGAGCAGTTCGGAATATTGCGAATTCTCGTCAAAGACTGGGAACGGGCAAAACTGGAATTTGAGAAAAACGGTGTTGTCGTCAAAGTGTCGGAAGTTGTTGCGTTGGCGGTGGATCATCGCCCCGGCGGTTTGGCGGATATTCTTGACGTTCTGGACGAAGCCAGTCTCAATATCGAATATATGTACGGTTTTTTCCAGAAAACCGGTAACGCGGTGATTGTATTCCGTTTCGATAATCCCGACGCTGCAATCGAAAAATTGCAATCACGCGGAATCCGCGTCATCGGAAATAAAGAACTCTTCGGAACAAATTAAAAAAAATTTGTATTGTGTGTGAACGGTTACAATTATTTACTCCTGTTCCGCCCCGTAGGCGAAAAGTCGGTTAAACATACATTAACATTGGAATTTTGATGTCGGTAGGATGGCAAGTTTTTCCTCCGCCCCTTTAGGGGCAACACAAGCCAGCCCGCCGCAACGCGGCGGGTGAGAGCCAATAACACGCCGCCCTGAAAGGGCAGCATATCGATGGAAAATGTAATAATAGTTATGCTGCCCTTACAGGGCGATTATTCGGGCGGGACTTACCCGCCGCGTTGCGGCGGGCTGGCTTGTGTTGCCCTTGCAGGGCGGAGGAAAACACGCAATCCTACCGTGTTGATGTATCTTTGACCGACTTGTTACCTACGGGGCGGAACAGGAGTTATTTACTATTCACTCATAACGATTTACAGAAACGATGATTTATCTTGACAATAATGCAACGACAGCGGTTGCGCCGGAAGTTTGTGAGGCGATGTCTCCGTTTTTCGGTAACGAATATTTTAATCCGAGTTCGATGTACAATGCCGCCAAACCGGTGAAACACGCCATGGATTCCGCCCGTGAATTGATTGCCGGATTTCTTGGCGCGGCGCATACATCGGAATTACTTTTCACTTCCTGCGCAACAGAAAGTCTCAACGCCGCGATTTTCGGCGCGATTCACGCTAATCCGGAACGGCGTCATCTGATCACAACCGCCGTAGAACATCCCGCCGTTCTCGAAGTCGGAAAAGCGTTACAGCGGGAAGGATTTGAAGTTTCGTTTATCGGAGTTGATCGGCAAGGCAATCTGAATCTCGGTGAATTTGTACGGGAATTGCGGAGCGATACGCTGCTTGTTGCAATAATGCACGCAAATAATGAAACCGGTGTGGTGTTTCCGATTGAACGGCTTTCGCGGGTTGTTAAAGAGACCGACCCGTCGATTCTGTTCCTTTGCGATGCCACGCAATCAATGACGAAACTTCCAATTCGGTTGGACGGAAATTTCCGTCATGTTGATATGTTGGCGTTTTCGGGACATAAATTTCATGCCCCCAAAGGAATCGGCGGTTTGTATCTCCGGCGCGGAACACGTTGCCGGACGTTTTTGATCGGAGGACATCAGGAATCCGGTCGGCGCGGCGGTACGGAAAATGTTCCGTATATTATCGGAATGGCAAAAGCGGTTGAACGTGCCGCCGAAACTCACCATGACGACCAGAAACGTATCGAATATTTACGCAACAAACTTGAAGCCGGAATTGTACAAAAAATTCCGAATGTCGAAGTCAACGGTTCAGGAGCGGAACGGATACCGAACACGCTTAATATTGCGGCGCATTATATCGAAGGCGAAGGAATTTTGTATCAATTGAGTGATCTTGAAATTTGTGCGTCGAGCGGTTCGGCGTGTACTTCCGGTTCGCTGGAACCGTCGCATGTTTTAACCGCAATGGGTGTTCCGTTTACGGCAAAACACGGCTCCGTCCGGTTCAGCCTGAGCCGGTACACAACGGAAAATGAAATTGATTTTGTTATTGATAAGTTCCCGGAAATTGTTGCACGATTACGGCGTTTGTCGCCTTATTGGGACCAAACAACTAATAAACCAAGAAAACCGCAAACGTCCGTTCAATAATCCGCGTAACATTTCAGAAGAATTTTCGTTAAAAATTTTCTGATTCTACCGGATTAGGTGTTTCCCATCAGAATAGTCAAATAATAGGAATATTTCATCGGCAATCATTAGGTGGGTAACCTTTTGTAGGTGAGCAACCTTTTGTAGGTGGGCGACTTTTCGCTGAAAGGTCGCGTCGGCGATAGCCGACAGTGAGCCGGATTAACGACGGTAAACGGTATTGCTTTCCGTTTTGGAATCAAATTACCGCCGTTAACAGGGGCAAGTCGGCTAACGCCGACGCAACCTTTTAGCCAAAGGTTGCCCACCTTATGATTGCTGACCTTTAATTTTACGATTCCGGTGGGAAACACCTAATCCGGTAGAATCAGAAAATTTGTAATTATTCACCGGCAGGAGTGATTTTTATGAGCGAACCATTCGAACCCAAACGGCGGCGTACTGAATTTGATGACGCATTAAAAGGTTATTATCAAGACCACGATGAAGTTCAACCGGAAGAGAATCCTGATTATCGTTCGTTAACGGCGGAATCAGTTGGTTCATTGATTTTGGGTGTTTTATCGGTTTTAACATTTATCAGTTTGGTTTTTATTATTTTTCCGTTACTGGGAATGTTATTGGGAGTTTTAGCGATACGGAAAATTCTTCGGGCTTCGGAAGAGTTGAGCGGACTTGGTATTTCAACAGCAGGCGTGGCGTTATCGTTGATTTTTGCTGTTGCCGGAATCTCGTATCAAATTTACGCTTATTCCTTTGAAGTGCCGCCGGGTTATGTTGAAATTGATTTTGCGAAATTGGCTGCTGATCCCAAAACGGGACGCATTCCAGAGGAAATCTTTGCTCTGACACCGCATCTTGACGAACAAGGCAATCTAATTTCCGGTGTACCGATTTTCATAGAAGGCTACATGTATCCAACCCGTCAAATGACGGATATTGACCGTTTCATGTTGGTGCCTGCCATTGAACAGGGCAAATTCGGAGCGGCAACTAGGAATCCAACGGAAATGATTGAAGTTACACTTTCCGGCGGTCTCCGTGTTCCTTACCGAACCAGTCCGGTACGTGTCGGCGGAATTCTCTTGGTCAACGAAAATGATACCGCCGGTGAAACTCCTTACCGTCTTGATGCCGATGTGTTTCGATAAATCGGTTCACCTCCGTATTGTGGAAATTTGGTTGACTTTCAAAATAAAAATTACCTGATTCTATCGGATTAGGTGTTTTACAAGAGAATCGTAAAAGAATTGGTAATATTTCAGTGGAATTTTTGTTTTTCAATCTTAAGTAGAGTAGAAGAGGGACGTGTTTTGTCTCCTCTTCCCTCTTCCCACCGTACATGTGGATTTCCCCCATACGGCGGTCATTGATGTACTCACTGCAAGTTTTCACGAGTTG
>JAISBG010000458.1 GCA_031266315.1 Planctomycetaceae bacterium
AAATTTGTGTTGTACAAATTGGTACAAAAAATTAGTTGTAAGTTGTTGTTTCTCCTCCGTTCATGGAACCCAACGCACCCCAAACACCGAAATTGGAAGGTCCTCCGTCGGTATTTAGAGCCATTGGGGCACCGCTTGTTCGGGCATTGACGCTGTCGGAAAAGAATCGGACTGAACCATCCATTAAAGCACCATTAACTCCGCCTGAATGTTTGCTGGTCGGTCCGGCAAGAAGATAATCGTTACCCGGATTACCACCGTTACTACATGCGGGAGCGTTGGGCGGCATAATTGTTCCGACGGCGGAAAAGTAAGCCGAACCGTCTGCCCAACGTTGCATCTGTTCCCGTTGATAAGAAGGCAAACCGGTCGTCTTGTAATTTTTTCCTGTCCCGCGAGTACCGGCACAGTCATCCGCATCAATCGTTGGAAATCCGCTATTTTCCCAATCGCTATTGTTGTCAGAGCCGGTTGCCGGTGCGCCGCTAACCGATGTGGTCTGGCTTCCAATCACAACATTCGCAATCGCATAATCATCACTGCGTCCGGTTGCCATTGCCCGTTCCAGAACGCCAATGGTGTTGCTGGTTCCGTCGGTAATATCCGCCATGCTTCGCCAGACTTTACAACCAAAAACGCCGCGTGTTCGCCGGTCAGGGCGGACACCGTTGGAGGCACTGGCGGTACAAGAAACCCAATCACCCTGACAAACTCCATAATTGGAACCTTTGAGTTGACCTTCCTTACGCAAAAATCCGGTTCCGTCGGAAGGACAAAGAACCGTCTGGATATTTTTCAGCCAAGGATTCGGCTGTGCAACTCCGCCAATTGTGTAAGTCGCGTTGGCACTCCATGCGTGGATAGTGGGCAATGACTTGACATTTTGGTAGAGTGCCGCCTGTTCAATGAACGGGAGAATGGCAACTATCGCACTCAAACGTTCCCGATTTCCTGCAGTGGCGGAAGAGTTATCGCCGGGACCCGGAATACCGGAACAACGCGAAGGAAATGCTTGTTCGGTATCGTGGTAATTGTGAAGCGCAAGGGCGTATTGCTTCAATTGGTTTGTACATTGCATCCGTCTTGCGGCTTCCCGCGCCGCTTGCACGGCTGGCAACAAAAGAGCGATTAACACGCCAATAATCGCAATCACCACAAGAAGTTCAACAAGAGTAAAGCCGAACGGTGAAGAACGAATGAGTTGTAAGAATTTTGCGGAAAAACATTGGGAAAACCAACACTCTCCGCTCTCATTTCTTAACTCTCTCTTACATACTGCCCCCCCCCCCCTCGCTTGCCCAATTTAACATTTGGTTTTTCACCGAATTTTTCAAAACGTTTTCAACAAAGTTTTTCATCGTTGTGTTCCTTATTTTATAAAGTTTCATTGAAGTAATCGCGAAACATTTACCGCAAAACAATACGGCAAAAAATATGTATCGCCATTGAATGAGATATAAAGTATATGTTAAACAAAGACGGATGTCAAGAGAAATCTTTCTTTTTGGAGAAAATGTTGTTGTTTTAGAATTTTAGAGTCATCACCAACAGGCGGGTTTTAAGTTTTGCCGATTCGAAATATCCGGCGTCGATTTGAACCGCCAGAGAACCGGCAAACTGTCCTTCTGTAATTTCGAATGGTTTATTTGTATCAATTCACAGAACTATTAACTATAAAAAATATTCTTTCGCCCCGCAATGGTAAGGCATAACAATTCGTCGTAACACCTCAGATTATTACGTAATTCTTCACTATCAACTATCATCGAAGAGTTTTGGAAAATTCGTCCAATGTCCGGCTTTCAAAAACATCGAAAACCAACGAATCCAATGCAATCGGATCTATCATTCGACGAATTGAGGATTCTATGTTTTTAGGAACAGTGGTAAACCGCTTTCGCAATACTGCCAAAACGACATCTTGTTTACCTTCTATTCTGCCTTTTACTTCGCCTTCCATTCTGGCTTCATCGAAAATTGTTGTAGTCATATCTTCAGTCCTTTCGTGAAAAATAGGGGTTAATGCGTCATAAACCGCTTCGATTTCCAACCGTTTACCACGCGCGGCGAAAACCTTAGCAACAAGATCAAGAACATCTTTCGCAACGATAATCTTTAGTTTGTCATCGGTGATTTCGGAAATCGGAAGCATTGCTTCGGCAAACTCGTCTTCATGTCCTTCGGTCATCTTTTTCAGAATGCCCATCCCGATACGTGTTACTGCTTCGCCGTGTAAATCCGCCATATCAAACGCCGGTAAATCCACAACATCATAAGGAACTTTCGGAGCATAGCCAATGGGTTGACCGTTTGCATCTTTCGGTAGCCGATCAGTGAATTGCGGATAAGGTCTGTGATACGGTTTCATACCGGTTCGGATAACAAGGAAATAAATTGCCGACAGGATTTTTTTCCCTTCTTTGATTTCCGCACGCCAGATCGCTCCGGCAAAACTATACAAACGAACAGGCAAATCGTCAAGTGAACCTCCGGCATGTTCGAGCAAAACAACCGTTTTGAGCCCCGAACCGCCCTTAATCGGGCAGAAAAACGCCAAGTCCGTAATCTGCTCAACGCCTTTTTCGCCGATGAAATGGGTTGGAGAAGGCGAAATATTCGCCAAATCAATACTTTGGACAAACTTCGGATCGGCATAATTCCACAAGAAATCCGCAAAAACAAACGCCATTCCGAAAATATTTTTAGCAAATACATCATAAATATTGCCCGGATGTTGTGGATTGGGCGAGTTCGGAGATTGTTCAGGGTTGTTAATTGAGGCAGTCATAATTGGAGATTATACCTTGCATATCGGTTTTTTACTGGTGAATAATGAATAGTGAAGTAACAGTAGGCAACTTCTAAAAATCTTTACAAAGATTTATTTTTTGACAAGATATACATGACTTACCGGATTTTATTTGATTTTTTATCATGTAAATTCTGTAAATCCTGTCAAAAAATAGGTTTTTAGAAGTTGCCGGTAGTTGTAAATTGCTTGTGTAACTATTGATTTTGATTTTCCACTATTCACTATAAACTAAATTTATCTTTCTTGCAATAATTTTGATGTTTCGGTACGTCCGGCGGTGATAGCGGGACCGGTAGCGGCGAGGAAACACAATAAGAGCATAACGATAAAACCAATTGAAAGCCAGTAAACCGGAATTGTCAATGGAGAAACAAATCCGCCGAAAAACGAAACGTATCGCATCAACCCGATAAAACACCAACCGCCAATAATCCCAAAACCGAGACTGATCACAATGGCGGCAAGAGAAATCAAAAGTGCTTCGGCAAGAATTAAACGAATCAAACCGAAACGTGTTACGCCAAGACTTCGCAACACGCCCAATTCAAATCGCCGCGTCCGCACCGATGCCGCAATCGTTCCCATCATACCGATAGACGAAATCGCCAGCAAAATCAACGGCATTTTGGCTGCCGCTTGAATCACCTGATCGGCACGGCTATTGACGCGGTCCGTCAAATATTCACGTGAACTCACTTTGACCATTGGTCGATTGGTCGCGGCAAGCGGTGTGAGATTTTGATTTTCCGTTTTCCATTTTCCGTTTTCCACGAATTTTTGTAACGACTCTTCTAAGTCCATATCGGAAACGGTTGGTTTCTTTTTGGCATCCAAGGTTCGGTCAAACCAAAAGTAAGCGGCATCTTTTAAGCGGAAATCGTTTTTCACGGTTTCGTAAGGCGAAAGGAGCAACGCGCCGGAACGATAACCGCGTTTTCGTACACCGCTGATTTTTGCCATCCAGAGCCAGCCGGGAATGGAGACAACACCGCAAACTTCGTATTCAACGATTTCTTCGTTTCCGTTACCGAATCCGCCGCGTCCGCGACTTCCACGTCCGCCGCCCATTCCCATTCCTCCGCCGCCGAAACCTCCGCCGAATCCGGCTAGAGGGGCGTTGCCGAGTTCACGTTCAGGTGTAACAGCAATTTCCGGCTCTGGTGTTGTTTCGTTTGTTGCGTTAATTTCGGCATTGCCACGTCCGCGACCTCCGCGTCCGCCGTCGCCGAAACCTCCGCCGAATCCGGCTGGAGGGGCGTTGCCGAGTTCACGTTCAGGTGTAACGGCAACTTCCGACTCTGGTGTTGTTTCGCTTGTTGCGTTAATTTCAGCGTTGCCGCGTCCGCGACTTCCGCGTCCGCCGCCCATTCCCATTCCTCCGCCGCCGAAACCACCGCCGAACCCGCCGCGCGGAATGTCGGACGGGATAACCAGTTCCAATTTGTCGCCGACATGCAAACCTGCACGGAACGCAAACGAATCAGGAATAATACAATATCGACCGCCTGTTTTTAGTTTTTCCAACGCGGACGACAATGTTCCTTCCTGAAAATCAACTTGAACAAGCGGTCGGCTTCCGTCTGCCTGTTTTTCAAACGCTTTGTCAATATCAATTCCAAACACCACCGCGCCGGCACCGGCTTGCATTGCCGGAAGTCCGTTTGTTAAAAAGCGTTCGGATTGTCGTTGCGAAAATCTTGGTTGTTCCAGCGCAACCGGCAAAAACCGTTCGGAGTCCACACCCGGCAATTTCCGAACCGTTTCAATTTCCTCAAACGGAATTCCTTCCGGCAAAACTGTTACAATTGTATTGGGCAACGTTTTTGAATGAGTGTACGGAACAAGCATTGAGTAGCCGGATATTTCGAGGAACGAATAAACACCCAAACCGACACAAAGAGCAATTGTTGTACCGAGTGTCCGCCAAAGGTTACTGCTCAGTTGATTGGCGAGAAGTTCTTTGCGTACACAAAGTAAACGGGCAACAAGCGGGGTCAGAAAAAGTTCGACCAGCAGAATCATTGCCGGAGCCAAGAGAACACAACCGGCAAGTTGTGTCGGCAAACCGACGTAAGTGTACAAAAATTGGCGGAGTTCGGCTCCTTTGGCAATCCCTTCGTGATAGGTAATGATAGGATTAAGTGTGAGGAGTATTGCGCCGATGATTCCTGAGAGTACAAACCAATTTTTTCGTACAGAAACGGCGTAACCGCGATTCATTCCTTCGAGCGGATTGATTCGTGCGCCGCGCCACGCCGGAAAGATTGCCGCGAGCAAGGAACCGACCAATGCCGCAATTCCGGCTGTTGTAACAGCGGTCATACCAAGCGTAATTGTTTTGCCGCCGCCGCCGAACACTTCCGGCTGTAACCAAACCGTTAGTTGCAGAATAAGCCAACCGGCAACCATACCGCCGACCCAACCGAAAAGACAAAGTATCACACTTTCACCGAAAACCAGAAACGCAATTTTCCATCGCGGCATTCCGATAGTTCGGAGCATAGCGAACATTCGTGTTCGCTCGCTAATTCCCATGCTGAGTGTTGTGAAAACGATTAAAATGGAAACGAGAGTGGAAAAGATAATAATTGAATTAAGCGATGCCGCTCCGCCCATCAATCCGCCCGGACCGCCGCGTCCTCTGTTACGATTTAAACCTTCCTGAATATCGTCCGCGTCCATGAACCGCATATAAATTCCTTCCGACTGAAGCCGTGCGTCCCATGTTTCTTTGAACTGTTTGATGTTCGCGCCTTCACGAAGCCGTACATAAACATAATCGATACGTTTGGGTTCACCTTCCGGCGGCGGACTGATTTTTTCCGCTGTTTTCATGGAAACGTACACCGCTCCGACTGCCGGACTCACTCCGCCCATTCCCATTCCTCCGCCGAAGAGTTTTTGTTCAACAAGTCCGACGATTTTAATTTCGTACTCATTTGTGTCGATACGGCAAATAACACTGTCACCGATTTTAACGGGTTCTTCCTCTTCGCCCCAGATTCCTAAACCTGTGGCGGCGGCGGTTCCCATGACGCCTTCCATGATTATTGGGTCAGCGGTTGGGGTGTCGGCAAACCAACGTCCTTCTTCAAGTTCAAACGGTGATTCTACGGTATCAATACCGACAATCGCGGGACTTTGCATTGGAATCCCGGTACCGGCACGCTGACGGCGTAACGCGCTGCGTTCATCGGTTTTTTTTGCCATTGTGTTACGAATTTGACGTGCCGCATCAACACGCATGACCAGATCGTTAGCGCGGAGTTCCGTGATAACGGATTCGGGAAACGATAATCGCATCGGCATTAACATTGGCGGTGCGCCGGCTGAAACCGGTGAAGCGGTGTTGGGATTCCGTTGCGGAATCATGGCAACCTGATAATGTCCGAGATAATTTTCTCCGTCCTGATCGAACTGGAGTAACATTAAATCGATACTGCCGATAAGCCAAACAATCATACACGACATCGCAATTGTTGCCGCAACCGCCAACGAAATCCGCGCCCGATGATACCACGCTTCCCGAAATATAAGTTTAATCAACAAAGCCATTTTAATTTAGTTAATAATTAATAGTGAATAGTTAGTAATGAATGGTTAGTAGTAATAGTTAATAGAGTAATAGTAAATAGTACGCTACAGTAAATTACCCGCTTGCGAACTATCCACTATCAACTTTCCACTATCCACTAATTCTTCCGTCTTTTAGGGTAATGGTACGGTCTCCGAAGTCGGCAACGTGTTTTTCGTGGGTAACGAGGATAATGGTACGTTTATTTTTATCGCAAAGTTGCCGGAGTAGTTTGCAAAGGTTTTCGCTATTGGTGGAATCGAGGTTACCGGTTGGTTCGTCGGCGAGAATGACCGCCGGATCCATGAGCAACGCACGTCCGATAGCGACACGTTGTTGTTCACCGCCGCTGAGCGAATCGGGGCGATGTTTGCGCCGTTCCCAAATTTCCAATGTTTTCATTAGTTCTTCGATTTCTGAAACGACGACCTTTCGACCTTCGATGAGAGAGGGAAGTTTAATATTTTCTTCGGCGGTCAATGTTGGAATCAAATTGAACGCTTGAAAAATCACACCGATATTTTGGCAACGGAATTTTGTTCGTGCGGCGTCGGTTAATTCGGCGATATTGATTCCGTTGATTCGCACGGCTCCGGCGGTGGGATCGGTAAGTCCTGCCAAAAGGTGGAGCAAGGTACTTTTTCCTGAACCGGAGGTTCCCATGATGGTTAAAAATTCACCGCCTTTCACGTTGATCGACACATCGGTCAAGGCATTAACGCCGGTACGTCCGGTGTGGTAAATTTTTGTTAGATTAACTGTTTCAACCGTCCAATTGGATTCCGGTTGTGTTTGTTGCTGGCTCATAGTTTTAATAATTGGGGTTTGGGGTTTGTAATTTTGGGTTTGTGATTTGGTAATCCCAAACCACAAATCCCGATATTCCGGTTCATGAAGCGTAAGCGAACGCCTTGAAAACTCGCATTTCCGAAGCGCGATACCCCTCGCTTACGCTTCAAAAACCGAAAATAAACGTTAAATATTGTTCTTGTTAAATAGGAAGTAATACTTCTTTCCATGTTGGAATTGTGTATTTAAAGGCAGTTTGTTTATTATTATTATTATTATTATTATTATTATTTCAACCAATCAAATAGATGTTCTTCCTTAAAATCAATTTCGAATTTACGTAAAAACGTGAGGTATTCTTCTTTAAAAGTTTTTTTACGATGATGTTCTTGTTGTTGTTGGATATATTGAATAACATTACTGACAGCAGAATGTCCGTATGAAAAAGCACCAAATCCGTCTTGCCATTGAAAGGGAAAAGACGAAAAACGTTTCTCTTTAATGAAAGCATCGGTGGATTTTTTAATTTCTCTAACTAAGTCCGATAAACAACATGATGGTCTCATACCAATTAAAAAATGAATATGATCAGATGTTCCATTAATTGCCAACATTTTTTGCTCTTTTGATCGTACGATTCCCGTTATGTATTTATACAATTCATCTTTCCATGACGGATCAATCAATGCCTTACGGTTTTTAACGGCAAAAACGATTTGAATATAAATTTGTGAAAAAGTTCTGGAAGACATAAATATTTTGTAAAGTTTAATTTTAATGTTGCGTTTTTTCCCGACCCCTTGCGGATCAAATATTTATAGCCTTATGTTGCGTTTTTTATCCGACCCCTTGCGGGTCGAATATTTATAGCCCTTGCGTTGTGTTTTTCTATGCGACCCCTTATGGGGTCGAATATTTATTTCCGGCTTGGTTGCTATAAATATATGACCCCTTACGGGGTCGTACCAAGACAACCTCTGTTGTATTCGCTTAACGTTGCGTTTTTTATCCGACCCCTTGCGGGTCGAATATTTATAGCATTTATGTTGCGTTTTTTATCCGACCCCTTGTGGGTCGAATATTTATAGCCTTTGCGTTGTGTTTTTCTATGCGACCCCTTATGGGGTCGAATATTTGTTTCCGGCTTGGTTGCTATAAATATATGACCCCTTACGGGGTCGTACCAAGACAACCTCTGTTGTATTCGCTTAACGTTGCGTTTTTTATCCGACCCCTTGCGGGTCGAATATTTAAAGCATTTATGTTGCGTTTTTT
>JAISBG010000473.1 GCA_031266315.1 Planctomycetaceae bacterium
GAAAATACTAATTTTATGACAAACACAGTAATACTTTGTTTTGTCGTCTAATTATTTACGGATAAAAAGTTGTCCGAGCATTTCCCAACCGTTATCATAACGAAAACGGGAATTGCGGGCGGTTTCCTCGTCATAACCGGAAGCGGACGCGGTTGATGTTGAAGTTAATGTTGTAAGATCATTTCCTGCCAAAAGCCAAGGAACATAATCGGAAGTATGCGTTTTGATTGCAACCGGAGTGGGGTGATCCGGCGAAACAAACAACCGCCAATCTCCATACGATTTCAATGCTTCGAGAACCGGCGGAATGACTAAAGCATCAATATCTTCCATTGCTTTTACCTTTTTTTCGACACTGCCTTCGTGTCCCGCCTCATCGGTGGCTTCGACATGCACACACACCAAATCGTGATCTTTGAGTGCTTCGGCGGCATAATTTCCCTTCGCGGCAAAATCCGTGTCCACATATCCCGTAATACCGGGAACGTTAATAATATCCCAACCAATCAGTGAAGCAATTCCACGCAACAAATCAACCGCCGTAATCATTGCCCCTCGAATCGGTGTTGAAGAAAAACGATCCGCAAACAAGGGCAATTGCGGTTTTTGCCCGATTCCCCAGAGCCAAATTTGTGTTGCCGGAAGTTTTCCTGATTCAATTCGTTGCAAATTAACCGAATGTTTTGCGAAAATCCGGCGGCTTGCGTCCATTAAATCGCGGAGAAACAAATTCCCATCGCCTGACGGTAAAACAGAGTCAATCTTTTGATCTGTGTAATCGTGAGGCGGATAAGTTTTGGTGTTTTCGGACAACGGAACCCGATCCCGTGCAATAACAAGATTTCTGTAACTAACACCGGCGTAAAACTGAAGTCCGATTGGCGAAGCCGGAGCAACTTTATTAAATAATGCATCGTTTAATGCGTCAATAAGTGTTTTGGCTTCACCGGAAGAAATATGTCCGGCGGTGAAACTTTTCATCACATTATTTTCAATAGTTACGAGATTACATCGAATTGCCCAATCGTTAGTTTGCAGTTCGATACCTTGTGCAGCGGCTTCGAGCGGTGCACGACCAGTGTAGTATTGCGACGGGTTGTAACCCAAAAGACCGAGTGTTGCCACATCAGAGCCGGGCGGCATTCCGGCTGGAACATTTTGACTCCGCCCGATAATTCCTGTTTTCGCCAAAGAGTCCAGATTCGGTGTTCGCGCCGCCTGCAAGGGTGTCCGACCGCCAAGCGATTCCACCGCCCAATCTGCACAACCATCCGGAATAATAATTGCATACTTCATCGTTTTGAACAGTTATAAACCAATCTTTCACCATGTTTTCAGTTCAACTCCATCCGGTGGAGTAACAATTTTGAAGGATTCACCGGATTGCGCGATAAGAAAAAGACCCTGTTTTAGAACATAGTCTCTTACATTTTGAGGAATCACTCCGCCAGCGGCTGCCCCCAAAATTTTGTATTTTTTGTTCCCCGCATCCAGATAACACCGATAATGTTCTAACCGTTTCAGATGATCTTTAACGTCGGAGATGGATAAATTCGTTTTGACTTCAACCAATAAGACTGTATCGCCGTTCTCCAATAAAAAATCTATTTCGCCGGCAATATGGAGTTGATTATTACAAAACTCAACATGTCGCGAATATTGTTGAAAATTAAAAGAATAATTCAACTCGTTAAATTGCTTCACAATACCGCCTTCGACCATGGATTCGATAAGTTCACCGATACGGTCGCCGAGTTCTGAAATTTTCTTATCTGTTTTCTTAAACATTTCCCGAAGTTGCCTATCGGTTTCCTTAATCTGCATGTCGGTTTCTTTGAGTTGCTCTCTAAGTTGCCTGTCGGTTTCCTTAATCTGCTTGTCGGTTTCCTGAGATTGCCGTGCGACTTCACGAAACAATTCCTTGATGTCTTCGAAAGAGATAATACTCGTGTCGGTTGGCATTTTTGTGGCGGTCACTTTTATTTTCTCCTATATTATTAGGTTTGCTATTGTTGTTATTAACCTTATCGTATTATTGATTATTATATTATTTCATCTAAAAAAATTTTTTCACCATGTTTTCAATTCAATTCCATCTGGTGGAGTAACAATTTTGAAGGATTCGCCGGATTGGGTGATAAGAAAAAGACCCTGTTTTAGCACATAGTCTTTTACATTTTTACGAACCACTCCGCCAGCGGCTGCCCCCAAAATTTTGTATTTTTTGTTCCGCGCATTCAGATAACGCCGATAAAGTTCTAATCGTTTCAGATGGTCTTTAACATCGGAGATGTATAAATTTGTTTTGACTTCAACCAATAAGACCGTATCGTTATTCTCCAATAAAAAATCTATTCCGCCGGAAATATGAAGTTTATCATCATAAAACTCAACATACCGCGAACATTGATTAAAATTAAAAGAATAACTCAACTCGTTAAATTTCTTCATAATACCGTCTTTGACCATTAATTTGATGAAGTCACAGATAGGGTTGCCGAGTTCTGAAATTATCTTATCCGTTTTTTTAAACAATTCATCGAGATCTTCAAAGGAAATAACGCTATTAGTGGCTGTTTTTTTTGTAGCGGTCACTTTATTTTCTCCTAATTATGGGGATTGCAATTATTGTTATTCATCTTTATCTTCGGAGAATCGTTTGCGGATACTGAGAAATTGATCTTCGCGGGCTAAAAAACATTGGACGACATCGGGGTCGAAATGTTTACCGCAAGCTTCAAGAATTACCGACTTTGCCGAATCGTGAGTGAACGCTTGTTTGTACACACGTTTGGAAATCAGAGCGTCATAAACATCGGCTAGAGCGATAATTCGTCCGCAAAGCGGAATATTTTCTCCTTTCAAACCGTTAGGATAACCGGTTCCGTCATATTTTTCGTGGTGTGTTGCGGCAATATCGCGTGCCATTTTGAGAAAGGAAACACCGGGGAATTTACCGAGAGCGGCGTCAAGAGTTTGAGCGGCAATTGACGTGTGTGTTTTCATAATTTCAAATTCTTGCGGATCGAGTCTGCCCGGTTTTAGGAGAACCGAATCGGGAATTCCGACTTTTCCGATATCGTGAAGTGGACTGGTTTGAAACATTAAACGTATAAATTCGGGATCAATAACTTCCTGATATTTTTCGAGAGTTGCCATCTGCTGCGACAACGCCCGACAGTAATACTGAACACGTTCCAGATGAGCACCGGTATCGACATCGCGGGATTCTGCGAGTTTTGCCAACGCGAAAATTGCCACATCGCGGGTTTCCAGTGAAAGAATCCGTTCTCCGGCGCGAAGACGGGCTAATACTTCGTCCGGTTTGTAGGGTTTGGCGATGAAATCGTCTGCTCCGGCGGAAAGTCCCTGAACCATTTCGTCCAAAGCACCGTGAGAGGTGAGCAACAAGAAATAAACGTAACCGGTAAATTCTTCCGCGCGAACAGCCCGGCAAAATTCAAGACCATTCATGACGGGCATTTCCCAGTCGGAAATGACCATACGACAGGTACATCCTTCGAGTACCTTCAAT
>JAISBG010000480.1 GCA_031266315.1 Planctomycetaceae bacterium
CTTTCTTTCAGAACTAATAAATCTTGCGATAGCAATTCCTTTTATTGTTTTAAGTTGTGGATTGTAAAAACCTAAATCTATTCCATTTGTATTTAATTTTCTTTTTATTAAGTCATAAGCTTTGTCGCTGGTCGTTGGTGATACATTAGTAGTTCCCTGATTCACGTGAAAAGCAATTTGCCATTCAGCAACATCTCGAAGTCCTGTATGTTTTCCCCACAGAACATCCCAATCACCACGAGATAAAATAGCCCATGTACATGGTCCGTCTGACGGAAAATCTGCAAAATTGGCTGGTAATTCTAAAGAAATGTCTTTAAGAGATGATAATATTTTCGTTTTGTGAAACCAACAAGGTACGTAAGCCCTAATAACAACAATATTAAATATAATAACCAATATGAAAACAACAATATACCCCAAAAACAATAAAAGTCGTTGAGGTGATTGTTTAAAACAGATAAATTGATACCACCTTTTCATTGAATAGTTACAAATTTTAAGATAAATTATTTTTGAGTGACTCATTTTCGGAATTGGAAACAATCAAAACATTTTCACCGAAATCGAGTTCATTTTCTTCGACGGGTTGACCATTTTCACCGAGTTGAACATCGGCAATCGCCGTTTTCTTTTTGGCGATTTCGATCAATGCATCGTAAATTTCCTGCTGTTCCGAACCATTGACACCAGCAACAGCCTTAGCAACTTCGCCGAGATAACGCAGAAAAATACTACGGCGTTCTCCTTCGTGTTTCACTTTTTCCCTACGTTTCATGTACATTCCAAGTTTGCGACCAACCGATTGCAGAGCAAGCCGGAGTTCCTTCTGAATGTCAGGATAAGACGCAATGGCTTCTTTGGATTCACTGGTGAACGGAACCCAAACACTAGCAAGATGAACAATTAACGTAACTGTTCCTCGCGGCAATTGTCCGCGTGTCTGATTCAAACCGTAAGAACGCCAGTTCATATTCATGACCGTTTGCGTAATCAGGCACGCGCCGGGTTGAAACTGTAACGGAACACGATTTGCGTAACGATAAACATTCATCGTTTGTCCTTCGTTGAGATTGAGAGTTTGCAGCGATTCGTGAAGGCGAGTGAGTTCTTTGGGGTCTATGTTTTTCGGTGAAACACGGGGTCTTAGGTGTGAGGCTTTGATAATTTTGTCGGCAGCGTCGGTTCCGATTCCGTCGAATGTCGAAGTCAAGAATTGCCGTAACGTTCGTGCGTCGCTCTCACTGAGCATTTCCTGAAGTGTTTCAAGCGAAACTTTGTACGAAACCGGAACACCGCCAAACGCCAAGCCAACCTCAATTTGAAACGGATTTCCCCGATACACCGCCGGAGGACGAGTCGCTGTTGCAAAAAACTGACCCGGTACAACTTTGTGTAACCCTTTCAAAAGATGTTCATCGCCAATCGGTGTGATACAATCGGTGGACGGAGCGGGAATTTTTGTTTCCTGAACAATTTCGTACAATTTTTCAATTTCCGTTCGCTGAATTTTCTTCGGAGGTTTCCGGTAATCGAATCCGGCATCAGTACAAAGTTGTTTGGCAATTCCCGGACTGATTTTTGAAAACGATTCGGTTAGAAATTTTCCAATACTTGTTTCGGTTGTTTCGTGTATGAGGTGGGCAAAGCGTCCCAGTTCTACTCCATAAGGATGCGGTTTGATTTCAACAGGTTCCGGCGGCAAAATGTCAACAACACGCTCGTAACTTTTTTCAACACCATCGGGGTCGGTGTAATGAATCGTAACATGCGGATTGGAAATAGCGGTTTGTTCCAAATATTCGTCAACACTTCCGCGCCCGCGATTATATTTGGCTTCGAGTTCGATAGTAACACGGGTTCCATGATCAACTTCAATCCATTCAATTCCATATTTTTCGATCCATTTTCTGCCGTCAACATTGGGAGGAATATCTTCGCCTTCACTATTTCCGTTCAGAATATCCGGTTTATTGGTTTTCGTATCCATTCGGATAACGTAATAATGGACAGGTTTTCGTACCGAAATTTTCGAGGTTACCTTAACAGGTTTGCCGGTGGTCAAAAGACCATACATTCCGGCAGCCGAAATACCAATACCTTGTTGCCCGCGACTCATGCGAAGACGGTGAAATTTTGAACCGTACAATAATTTACCGAAAATGAGCGGTATTTGTTTCTTAACAATACCGGGACCATTGTCCTGAACACCAACTTTGTATTTATCTTTTCCGGTTGATTCGATATGCACCCAAATTTCAGGCAGAATACCGGCTTCTTCGCAGGCATCAAGGGAATTATCAACCGCTTCTTTAACTGTTGTGAGCAAGGCTTTACGCGGATTGTCAAAACCAAGCAGATGACGGTTCTTGGCAAAAAACTCACTCACGGAAATTTCTTTCTGCGACTTCGCCATATCTTCCGCAAAAATACGACGTTTAGCCCGTACAATTCTTTTTTCAGACATCAGGGAAATATAAAAAATGAATCAAATATTAAATTTCTTTGTAATTATTCAATGGAAATTTCGTTGAATTTTACCAAAAGACAACAAATTGACAAGACGTTTCAGTAGGATTACAAGTTTTTCTCGCCTCTTTAGGGGCATTGCATAACAACCCACCGCAACGCGGTGGGTTAAAGCCTCCCCTAAATTTCGCCCTGAAAGGGCAATGCCAATTCGCTTTGCATTGCTCTTTCAGAGCGATTGTTAGAGAAGGACTGTTACCCACCGCGTTGCGGTGGGTTGTTACGCATTGCCCTAGCAGGGCGGAGGAAAATTTGCAATCCTACTATCGATTGACAAAAAATACAAATCATTTACAATCAAATTTTGAAATTGATGTTTTTATTTCTAACCCTTCACCAACCATAAATAATTAATGAAACGCCGCTCTTTTTTACAAACCGTTGCCTTTGGCACCGCTGGAATTTTAGCCGCATCTTCTTTGCAATCTCAAGAAAAAGCCGACAAAACACGGCTTCACGTCGCGGTCAATCAATACACCGCAAATAATCTCTACCAACGGGATAATAAAAATTTCCTCGAACACCTCGATGAGTTGAAATCTATCGGCGCGGACGGTTTGGAACCAAT
>JAISBG010000510.1 GCA_031266315.1 Planctomycetaceae bacterium
GAAATCTATTTACGCAACGAAATTTGAAGTCTTCGGCTTGACTCCCGAACAAACCGCGAAACTCCAAGCACTCGAAGTAGAACGAAGTGCAAAATATCACGAAATTCTGAAACCGCTTGGAATGGATATGCGTTCGCAAGAGGCAAAGGAAAAAGCCGGCGAAAAACCTGAAAAGGAAGCCCAAAAACTTTCAGAAAGCGAAATGAAAACGGCTATGGAAAAAATCAAAGAACCGTTTGCTAAAATCGGAAAAGAATATAACGAAAAGATGTTATCCGTCCTCACGCTGGAACAACTCGAACTCGCTAAAAAATTAACCGAAGAAGGCAAAGGACTTCGTGAAGAAGTCGGACTTAAACGTCACAAATAGTTTATAAAATTGATATTTTTTGACTATTCGCCGGATTGTCTTTTGTTACGTAAAAAGCAATCCGGCAGTAACCTCATTCCCAACCTAATTTTTTTGACGAAATAACCTCAGTAGCAAAAATGACAAAAATATCCTAACCTCATTACCTCATTAAAAATTATCAATGAGGCAAAATGAGGTAATGAGGTTGGTTTGTGGGGAACCAATGGCTACTGAGGTTGTTTAGTCAGAAAAATTAGGTTGAAAATGAGGTTATCGCTAGATTGCTTTTCTGTAATAGGAACAATCCGGTGAACCCTTAAAAAAATACCAATTTTATGACTCATACAGTATAGCAAAGATCATTTTTTGACAAGATAGACATGATTTACTGGATTTTATTTGATTTTATCCTTTAAATTTTGTAAATCCTGTCAAAAAATAAGTCTATTATCCATTTTGTAACCGTTCATGTAACGTGAAAGAATAACTATTTACGAATATTTTTTTGAAAATACGTAATATTTCAGTAGAATTTTTGTGATTTTTTTAGCCGGTTTATTTTTTAATCGGTCGTGTGATGAATAATATCCACAGGAATGAGATTGCAAAACAAAAAATCCTCTAAAATATTACAAAAACATAAGGAGATTATTAATGAGATTTTTTATCAGTTTTTGTGTAACATTGTTGTTGGTGTTCAGTGTTGCTGTTCTCGAAGCCAAACAATGTGAGTTACAGATTTCGACAGCAAATTCCGTTTTACGGGCAGGAAAGAAGCAAACGGTTTGCCTTAAAGTCGGAGTTAAGGGATTCGAGTGGAAATCCGAAAAGGAACGTGTTCCGGTCAATATTGCGTTAGTTATTGACCGATCCGGTTCCATGCAAGGAAAGAAAATCGAACAGGCAAAAGAAGCGGCAATTCAAACCGTTCGGCAACTTAGGTCAAAAGATATTGTTTCTATTGTTGTGTTCGACAGCAAAGTCGAAGTTCTTATCCCCGCAACAAAAATTTCGGACAGAGAATTTGTGGAACAAAAAATCAGGTCAATTCAACCCGGAAGTTCCACCGCCTTGTATAAAGGAACAGAGAAAGGAATTGAAGAAGTTCGCAAATTTCTCGAAAAAGGTTTTGTCAATCGGGTGATTCTTTTGAGTGACGGTTTAGCCAATATCGGTCCCAGTTCGCCGGAAGAACTCGCCAATCTTGGCAAAAAGTGCGGCAGTGAAGGAATTTCAGTTACGACGTTAGGACTCGGTAACGGTTACAATGAAGACCTTATGGTCAAACTGGCGGCGGCAAGCGATGGAAATCACAAATTCATTGAAAGTGCCGACGAAATAGCAGATATTTTTCAAAAAGAATTTAATACAGCGTTATCTGTTGTTGCTCAGGAGGTTTCCTGTGTTGTAACTATTCCGGAAGGAATCCGACCGGTTCGTGCTTTGAATGGAAATGTTGACATCAAAGGGCAGGAAATTAAATTCGGCTGGAACCAGATTTACAGTCATCACGAACGGTTTGTGATGCTCGAAGTGGAAGTCCCCGCCGAAGAATCCGGTCTCACCAAAGAGTTGGCGAAAGTAACGTTTCGATATATCAATATGGAAACAAAAAATATTGACCAATTGAGCGGACGACTCGAAATCAAATTTTCTAATTCGGAAACCCAAGTAAAAGAATCCGTCAATAAATCTGTTACGGAGGATTATGTGGAATTGCTCGCCAATCTCGACAATAAACGGGCAATGCAACTCCGTGATTCAGGCGATATTAAAGGTTCTCAAACGGTTTTCAAAGATAACGTCATTTTTTTGGAACAAAATAGTGAGATACTTGGCGGTTCAGAACGGTTGAAACGTTCGGCATTTATGAACAACATTCAATCGCAGGAAGTTGATTCACCGAATTGGCCCGCTGCCCGAAAGAAAATGATTGAATTTCAAAATTCCAACTCAACTCAACAACGATATTGAATTCTGTATTAAAAATAAAACAGAAGAATATTTGGCAACCATAAGGTGGGCGACCGTTCGCTGAACGGTCGCGTCGGCGTTAGCCGACAGTGAACCAGTTTAACGGCGGCAATTTGTGATTGCCTACTGTTTTGGAATCCGGTTGTCTGCCGGAAACAAAGTACAAGTCGGCTAACGCCGACGCGACCTTTTAGCAAATAGCGAAAGGTCGCCCACCTGCAAAAGGTTCACCTATTTTCGCTTGCGCAAACAGTATTATCCCTGTGAAAAACAATTTGTGAAAACAATTTGTGAAAATAACTAAAAAATATTCATTCATTCCCTCATTGACAAATAATTTTGTGTTATTAAAATCTTTTCTGTTTTGAATAACAAACTTGTTACTGTTTACCTGTCCGTTTGACTTTTTGTTTTGTTTTCGTTTTATGACTTCTATCTCTATCGTGATTAGTCCGTTTTGGCAAAGTTTTGATGAACAATGGATTGGCGCAACTCTTGTTGCGCTAACCGTTATGATTTTACTTTCCGTTGCTGTTTCGCTTGTTCGTGTGCGCAGCGTGAACATGACCCTGATCACGACGGGACTTATTGTGCTTGCGGCATTACTGCTTGCTCCCAAAGCGGATTCGCAATCGCCGAAAATGTTTCAGATTTGGCTCATGGATCCGGCAACTCTCACCAGTTTGTCCATTCTTCAGATTTTGATAACAACAATTTCCGTTTTTGGTTCGCTCCGGCAAGAATTTTGTATCGAACGGCAAGGAAAAATTTTGCACGAAATTCGTTCATGGCTTATTGCGGTTGTTACCGTTTTGCCGTCGCCGATTCTTCTGGTGTTCATTTTTTGGATCGAACAAAATATGATGATCACCACACGGCAAACCGTACCAATAATGATTGGAGTTCAAGTTGCTGTTACACTGGTTATCGTCCTTGCCATATTTTCTTTTTTGCTGGCTTGGTTCGGAAAATATCAGTTGATTGCGATTCACTTTTTCATTGGTCTTGCGTTGGTTTGTTCGGGGGCATTGCTGCCTTGCCTGACGATTAAACTTTCCTTTCACTCCGCTTCCGTTTCACAGTACACGCCGGATGTGTTGCCGTTGATTACCGTGTTGATCCTGATGACGGCAACATTCGCCTACGGATTTTATCGTGCCAAAAAACGGTCGTTACACCGCTAAAAATACGTGACTATATTAACTGTCCGCTTTCAACAATTAACTTTCAACTTTTATTAAAATTATGTCGATTTTAACGAACATTTTTTACATCATTTCCGTATCGCTAATGATTCCGGTGATGCTTGCGTTGCTTTTTGGTCTTGTGTACACGCTTTACCTGTCCGGTATAACGGTGCATGAATTTATCGCCCGAATGAAATCGAAAGCGCAACGCAAAAATTTTGCCGAAGCCCTTGAAAACAAAGAGGAAACCGTTCCGCCGTTCAACGGTTCGGGCGATCTCGAAAAAACGCTCAACCTGATATTAACACGCAACAGCGATTCGTTGCTCATCGGCAAAAAGATTGCCGATCTCGAATCCGCGTGGCGGACGGAGTTACAAAAAATCGCCGACCTGACCAAATACGGACCGGCAATCGGTTTGATGGGAACTTTGATTCCGTTGGGTCCGGCGTTGGTCGGACTTGCCGAAGGTGATCTCGCAACACTTTCAAATCAGATGGTGATTGCTTTTTCAACAACAGCGGTAGGAGTTCTGATTAGTTTGATTGCGTTGGCGATTAACAGTGCGAAAAAGGGTTGGTATCGGGACGACTCGATTCTTCTGAATTTCGCTGCCGAACGGCTTTCGACGGAAAAAACTTCTTAAAAAAAACCTTCTAACAAGAAAGAGTACAACAATGAAAAAGTTTAAATTTTTTGATGAAGACGATCATGTTGAACCGCTTGCGTCGGTGGCGAATCTTGTGGACGTGATGTTGGTGTTTTCTGTTGCGCTAATGGTTGCGTTGGTTTCCTATTTGCAAGTTCCTGCGATGTTGCAAAATAAGGATTACACGGTAATCACCAATCCCGGCGGTGTTGATATGGAAATTATCATCAAGGAAGGTCAGGAGATTAAACATTACGAAGCAACCACCGCCACCGGAGCCGGTCAAGGTGAATTACTTGGTCAAGCCTATCGTTTACCTGATGGTCGCGTTATTTATGTTCCCGCCGACAAAAAATAAACGTAATATTTTGTCCAGCAGGTAAAGACAACAAAACTAAAGATCGGCGAGTTTCGCTGAAATGTCACACCGGTTAAGTGTACGCAATACCATAAAAGGTAACTGTCTATTTAGTTCATGGGTCAATAAACAGTTACTTAAAATACTTTAATAAATATTTCGTCCTGAAAGGACATTGCATAACAACCCGCCGCAACGCGGCGGGTAAAACCGTAAACACCGTCGCCCTGAAAGGGCAGTGGAATAGTTAATAGTGGATAGTTTGCAAGCATGCTATTTACCGCAACGTATTGAATCCGCTTGTGTCCTCAACTATCCACTATTAACTTGTTGCCCTTACAGGGCGATAGTTTGTGTGTGACGCTCCCCACCGCGTTGCGGTGGGTTGTTACGCATTGCCCCTGCGGGGCGAAAGAAACTTCACGTTACGTGAATAGGTACAAATTAAATAGACAGTTACCATAAAAGTTTGCCTCTCCTGCCGCGTGCCGATTCAATAACAGAATGATTTCTCAATCATTTCCATTGAAAAAAAACTTTAATACTCGCAAAGATTACTATAAATTTTCGGAAAACTAACATGTCAACAAATTATTCGTTCCTTAAAAAGGTAATCAACCTTATTTTCGGTCAGTCACCGCAACGTGAAAAATCTTCTCGTCGAAGGATTGGTTTCGAGTCGTTGGAAAACCGCGAACTCCTTTCCGTTTCGCCGTTGTTGTACAGTTTATACTCTTTGAGGTATAATACGCCGGATTATTTTGATACAACTTCAAATAATGAATCAAATAATGAGTCAAAAGAAACCGTTATCGAATATTCCGATACGGAATTGATGAATAATTCGGACGATAATCTTTACGGTGAATTTTTTGAAGAGACCAATGTTACCGCCAATCTTACGGACACCGAATGGCATAATATTGCAACAACATCGACAGAAGCAGATGAAGAATGTGAATTTGGCGGTACAGTCAGCGCGAGTTCGGAAACATCAGAAGCCGATGAACGATTAGGCGGAGTTGCCGTTGATATTTCGCGGACAGACGATAACCCTTTCCATGCCGATTCGGTTACGGTCAAATTTTCACTCACCGGCACCGCCACTCCGGGTGTTGATTATTCCGTATCCGGTCTTACTTATAACAACGAAAATGATTGGTATGAAGGCGAAATCATCATACCATACTATGTTACATCAACCACTTATACGATTGGTATTTTAAATGATGCGATTACAGAATCATCAGAAACTGTGATTTTCACATTGATATCGGTGTATAATAGTGATTACGATATCGACTCCGGAAATGTAACAGTAACGATTATTGACGATGACGATTGGGAAATAACCGGTAGCGGCGGTGATTCGATTTGGGAACGAGCTCCGTATGACGATTTGCCGTTTGGCGAATTTACTGTTACTAGAAGCGGCGGACCGGACAGAACTTATGGTATTACCACCGAGTTTGTTCTGAGCGGCAGTGCAACGCCGGGAGTTGATTATCACTTATCGTGGACAAACGCTAATGATTGGGAAACAGTTATTCCGGTTTCTCAAGACAATGGTGTTTGGAAGGGCAGTGTTTATTTTCCGGCAAACAGTACCGACGATGAAATAATAATTTACGTTATTCCAAACAACGATGCACTTCCCGAAGATAACGAAACAGTAACATTAACCGTAACCAATGCCTATGCTAATTCGCAATATCCCTTCAATGCAAGCGGAAGCGGTACTTTTACGATTAAAGATGATGATAAATGGAAAGTTTCTGTCGAAACAACTGATGATACTGCGACGGAACGTTTATCTGATGTTGTGCAGGATTACGGCGAGTTTAAATTCATAAAAACATTTTCCGGTGAAGGTGAAGGCGATCAGTCTTATGGTATCACCGCCGTTTTCGATATGATTTATGATAGTGGTGATCCAATGTCCGCACAATACGGAAACGATTATAGTCTCCAATATCAAAATACGTCTGGTCAATGGGTATCGTTTGGAACACCGCAAGTGATTCAAACAAATACAATTTCTCGTTACCGTTTTTCCGTAACGATTCCAGCCGGTCAAACAGAAGTGAAAGTGCGACTTGTTCCATCGTTTGACTGGGAAGATGAAGCAGAATTGTTTGATCCATTCGGCGGAGGTTCACCGAAAGATGACGAAGGTGAACACGCGAATTTTGAACTTATTAGTGCTTCTTGGTCAGGTATGGGCGATAATTGGGATCCGATTGGCGATGATACCGAAGGTGAAATCGAAATCAAAGACGGTGCTTTTGTTTCTGTTACGTCAGATTTTAACAATGACGGTACAATTGATAACACGGACTATGATGCCCGACACGGCGATGTTGGCTCGTTGGTTGTTCGTAATGCAAATGATATTGCCCAATATTACGCATGGATTGATGTTCTCGGCAGTAATGTTTATGACCTGAATTTTACAGGTGCCGGTGGTATTGCGTATGTTTCTAATTACAACGAAGAAGACGGTAATAATTACGGTACGGGAACACTGGAAACACTTTATGATGGTCATAACCTTGCAACAGGTACAGTTGAAGTTGTCGGAGCATGGAACAGTCCGACGGTAACAAGTGGTAGTTTATCATT
>JAISBG010000559.1 GCA_031266315.1 Planctomycetaceae bacterium
ACCCGTTGCTCCGTCGGGTGGAAATTTTGCCGTCTCCAAAATAGTTTGACGGTCAAATTTAAGTTTTCTAATTAAAACACATCTCAAAGAGTCCGTCAATAGGGGTCAGCCAAAAAGAATCTGAGAAAATAAACTTTTCCCAAAAACAGAGAGTGGAAAGAGGTGGGTGATCCGCCCGCTGGGCGGTCACACCGGTTGAGTTTGCATTGCCTCCAACACGGAAAGCAACACCATTTACTGTTGTTCATCTGATTCTCAATCGGCGAAAATGGGTGGGCAATTCGCCCGCTGGGCGGTTGCGCCGGTTGAGTTTTACTCGACTCCAAAACGGAAGGCAACACCATTTATCGTCGTTCATCTGATTCCCAGTCGGCGAGTACGCCGACGCAACCTTTCAGCGAAAGGTTGCCCACCTATAAAAGGTTGCTTACCTACGAAAGGTCGTCCACCTGATAATTTGCCTACCTTTAACGAAAATTTTGCTGAAATATTACCATTATTTTACGATTCCGGTGGGAAATTCTTAATACGGCGGAATTAGTATTTTTTCGCGTTTTTTGTGTTTCACGTTAAAAAAATACTTGCTTGGTGCCCTTGACCTTGTTGCATTGTTCGGTTATCTTGGTATCGTTTTGAATTTGAAAATTCAGACTTTAACATTTCCAAATAACCCCCAATTAGAAACCAAAAAGGAATCAACGATGGGAAGTACAATTGTTGACATTAAAGGACGACAAATTTTAGACAGCCGCGGAAATCCGACGGTTGAGGTTGATGTGAAACTTGCCAACGGCTCATTCGGACGCGCGGCAGTTCCAAGCGGAGCAAGTACCGGTGTTCACGAAGCATTGGAACTCCGCGACGGCGATAAGTCGAAATATCTCGGCAAAGGTGTTTTGAAAGCAGTTCAGAACATCAACGAACAAATTGCCGATGAAATATGCGGTTACGATGCACTCGACCAAGCCGCCCTCGATAAACAAATGCTCGAACTCGACGGCACTGAAAATAAAAGCAAATTCGGAGCCAACGCTATTCTCGGCGTTTCTATCGCAGTTGCCAAAGCGGCGGCTGATTTTACCGAATTGCCGCTGTATCGTTATCTCGGCGGTGTCGGCGCACGGATATTACCAGCCCCCATGATGAATGTCATCAACGGCGGTGCCCATGCAGACAATAAAGTCGATGTTCAGGAATTTATGATTATGCCGCTCGGTTTTCAATCGTTTACCGATGCAATTCGTTGCGGTTGTGAAGTGTTTCACTCGCTCAAAAGTGTTCTCAAAAAGCAAAAATATTCCACCAACGTCGGTGATGAAGGCGGTTTCGCTCCTGATCTTCAAAGCAACGAAGAAGCCCTCAAAGCCCTCGTCGAAGCAATCGCCAACGCCGGATATGAACCCGGAAAACAAGTCTATATCGCAATGGATTGCGCAAGCAGTGAATATTATGACGAAAAAGCAAAAACTTACACCATCGACGGCAAACCGTTGAAAAGTTCTGAAGTTGTCGATCTTTTGGCGGATTGGTGTAAAAAATATCCGATTGTTTCTATCGAAGACGGTTGCGATCAAGATGATTGGGAAGGTTGGAAACTTTTAACCGATAAACTCGGAAAAACAGTGCAACTTGTCGGCGACGACCTTTTCGTAACCAATACAAAACGCCTTCAAAAAGGAATTGATGACGGAATCGCAAACTCAATCTTGATTAAAGTCAATCAAATCGGTTCACTGACGGAAACTATTGAAGCAATTCAACTGGCTCACCGTAACAATTATTCTTCCATTTCCTCGCACCGTAGCGGTGAAACAGAAGACGCAACGATTGCCGATCTTGCCGTTGCACTCGGAACCGGACAAATTAAAACCGGCTCCGCTTCCCGAACCGACCGAATGGCAAAGTACAACCAACTTATTCGTATCGAAGAAGAACTCGGCAATGCCGCAATTTATGGCGGTTCGCTCTTCCCGAAACTCAAAGTTCGCGGTTGTTGCTGTTGCTCAAAAAGTTAAATAAACAGGTTTAACAAATAACTATTAACACCAATTATTAACAGTTTCGCGTTTAAAAAATTCAAAACGCGAAACTATTTTTTCGTGTATTTCGCGTTAAAAAATATACGCTTTAAGATTGCCGAACTTCCTGATTCTACCGGATTCGTTGTTTTCCACCGGAATCGTTCATAGGCAATCATCAGGTGGGCGACCTTTCGCTGAAAGGTCGCGTCGGCGTACTCGCCGACAGTGAATTAGATTAACGACGGCAAATGGTGTTGCTTTCCGTTTTGGACTCGAGTAAGACTCAACCGGCGCAACCGCCCAGCGGGCGGATTGCCCACCTCTCTTGGCGTTTTGGGAGTAGGCAACCCTTAACCTTTTGATAAATTGCCCACCCCATTTCAGCCCTGATACTGCTTCGCAATTATCCCGTTTGACCGGCACGGCGAAAATCAGATGATATTGTCGCTAGTACGGCTTGAAGTGTGGAGAATATATAATATATTTAGGAAATAGATAGAGGTAAAAATCTTAATTTTAGATCGTGTTGGCGCAAAATATCGTTTAAATACGGCACGGCAAATTGCGGTATTTCTTGTCCCGTTAGGAATAAAGTGTTGGTAGAAAATGTCTTTTTTTTCGGAATAATGATGATTAGAAAAATAATTCTTGTATTCTTGTTTTTTTTGCTTTTGCTGGGCGGAGGATATTTTGTCCGGCAATATTATATTCAAACAAAACAAGATATTGACCGCAATCAGTTGACGCTTTACGGCAATGTGGAAATCAGACGGGTCAATTTGGGATTTCGGGTTTTTGGTCGGATTTCGGAAATTCTTTTTGAAGAAGGGGAAAGTATTAAAAAAGGTGAAGTTATTGCCCGACTTGATCGTGAACCTTATGAAGATACGCACACTGTCGCAATGATTCAAGTCGAAATGGCTCAGGAAAATTACGCCAAACTGGAAGCAGGAAATCGACCGCAAGAAATTGAGCAGGCACGCGCCACGTTGAATGAACGCCAAGCCGGTCTGAATGTTCTTGAGTCGGATTTGAAACGGGCAAAACAATTGATCAAAAATCTTGCCATCACCGAACAGGAATATGAATCCATCGAAGCCCAGCGGGACGAAGCCATTGCCCGGAAACAACTTGCGGAAGCAAATCTCAATCTCTTGACCGAAGGTTTCCGAAAAGAAGATATTGCTGTCGGCAAATCGCAATTGTCCGAAGCGAAAGCGAATTTGAAAAAAACCAAAACCGCACTCGAAGATACCGAACTTCTTTGTCCCAACGACGGAATTTTGTTGACCCGTGTTGAAGAGGTTGGTTCGGTGGTGAGTGCGGGTCAGATTATCGCAACACTCTCACTGAAAGATGTTGTTTGGATCTACGTTTATGTTTCTGAAACACAACTCGGCAAACTCGCGCCGGAAATGAAAGCCGAAATTTTCACGGATTCGCAACCGGAAAAACCGTATTCGGGACATGTCGGTTACATTTCACCGGAAGCGGAATTTACTCCCAAAAATGTCG
>JAISBG010000595.1 GCA_031266315.1 Planctomycetaceae bacterium
TTGGAATACGATGCGCTGGTTGACCGGACGGTTTGTTACTGTAACGGTTTACTTGGGATTATTTGCATTGTCGTATTGGTTGGCGTTTGCGTTTCGGTACGATTTTGACTGGAACAATAACGGATTCGTCTTGTGTTATCAAAGTATTTTGTGGGTTTTGTTACTGAAAACGTCGATATTTTTCCTTCATCGTCATTTTCACGCTTACGGACTTTACGCAACATTTAAGGATTTTCAGGTTTTGGTCAAGAGTTCGGTTTTTGCATCAATTGGATTTTTTGTTTTAGGACAATATGTTTGGGGAATGCGTTTACCGCGAACAGTTCCGGTATTGGATTGTATTTTTACGATTTTTTTAATTGGAACAGTCCGTTTCGGCTGGCGTATTTTGAAACAGGAAATTTTGCCGAGATTTACACAAAAGAGTTACAAGAGAACATTAATAATCGGAGCAAATTATCAGGGTGTTTTGTTAGCGCAGGAACTTTACGAACATCCTGAACTCGGTTACAAAATTATCGGATTTGTTTCACTTCGCAACTGGAAAATCGGTCGGCAAGTCGGACAAATTCCGGTTTTGGGACACATTAACGATTTGGAAACAATTTTAGCGGACAACGGCATTAAAGAAGTGTTGACGTTACCGGGGATTTTGAGCGGCGACCCGTTACGAAAAGCGATGAGTGAATGTCAAAAGAAAAATATTCGTCTTCGCATTGTCCCGTCAATGGAAACACGTTTAGGCGGAACAACAATTCCGATACGCGAATTGAACATTGAAGATTTATTGAAACGTGAACCGGTTAAACTTGATGATTCGATTATTGAGAAGTTGCTTTTTGAACAAAAAATATTGGTAACCGGAGCGGGCGGCAGTATTGGTTCGGAGATTTGCAGACAGATAATTCGTTTCAAACCGGAAACGTTAATCATTTTGGGGCGTGGTGAAAACCGGATCTTTTTCCTTGAACGTGATTTGAGCCAACTTGGTTACAACGGCAAACTTGTACCGATTATTGGTGATGTAACAAATGAATCGCGAATGGAACAGGTTTTCCGCGAACACACACCGAAAGCGGTATTCCATGCCGCGGCGCATAAACATGTTCCGTTAATGGAAACAAATATTTCGGAAGCGATTTATAACAATGTTCAAGGAACGAAAGTAGTTGCGGACATATCGGATCGTTTCGGGACAAATATTTTTGTACTGATTTCAACAGACAAAGCAGTGAATCCGACAAGTGTAATGGGCGTAACAAAACATTTAGCGGAACGATATATCCATTCGTTGTCGTTAAAATCAAAAACAAAATTTGTTGCAACACGATTCGGCAATGTTTTAGGTTCAGCGGGCAGTGTTGTCCCGATATTCCGCAAACAGATTGCGGAAGGCGGACCGATAACAGTTACAGATTTTCGGATGACGCGGTATTTTATGACAATTCCTGAAGCGTCGCAATTAGTATTACAAGCAGCGGCAATGTGTGAAGGCGGCGAGATTTTCGTTTTGGACATGGGTGAACCTGTTCGGATTGTTGATCTGGCAAAAGATTTAATCCGACTAAGCGGATTACCGGAAAACGCCATTGAAATTCGTGAAACAGGAATGCGCCCCGGAGAAAAGTTATACGAAGAACTTTATTTTGAATCAGAAAAAGCCGTCCGAACATCACATTCTAAATTACGTTGCGCTACCCATCGCCGTTTTGATTGGAATGTTGTTAATGAACAAATTCGGGAACTTTTGAAAATAACTAATTCATCTGTATCGGAAATACATGAAAAGTTACAGGAAATTGTGGAAGAATATCAACCTGTAATCAAAACGAAAACAGTACCATTTATTGCAAAACCGAAGACCGAACTGTCGGTATTTCCAAATGAAACAGATGAGTTGCGAAAAACGGGATGATCTTACAAATAGAACATCTGATGTAAGGAAAATTATTGATGGAAAGTACATTACAAAAAATTATTAAGAATTTGCTGATTATTTCACATTTTTTGGGAAAAGAGATATCCATAATGATGCGTACACGCTGTTGAATAAGTAGATTCACTGAATTGACTTATAATAACAGAGAGATGTGATTGGTCTTAATTCATAATTTATTAGAATGTTAATAACACATATATGAAACTCTATTTGATTATGAATTTAAGAATTTATTAGATTTTTTTCAAACTCTAACTTAGGAGTAAAACGATGACACCAGTTTCAGACGGACAAGAAATTCGTTACGTTAATCTACATAATGGCGGTGGATTTGTAACGAGAATAAGGATTGTTTGGGATTTTTCAAAGGCAGGTAATGATGCCCATGGAGAATATAACATGGACAAAGACATTACGTTGGGATTAGATAAAACTCTTGATCTTACTACGACTAAGATACCAGATGGAGCAACAGTTACACTAAAAGCGTTTGTAGTGTGGGGTAAAGATAATACTGCATCTCAACATCATACGTTTAAATCCAGTAGTACCAAGACGGCATATTATACCATTACTGGTACTACTCTTAGTAATTCGTTAGGTGAAATAAAGATTGAATGACTCGTAGTCAAAAGTTTTCAGAATTGTGTTTCACTCGTTTAGGGACATACTCTCAAGATAACGGATGACCAATCAATCGTTACATTAAGACGGTAGTGTATTTTTTAAAACGTTACAGAGAGATTATTTTATAAATATTGATGGTGTGTCCCTAACGTAAAAGTTGTTGAAATTTCCACAAATAGCAAAATAGTAACAAAAAAATTCGATAACTCATTAAAATTGTTAATCGTGCGATTTTTGAAAAGCTATTATTGGATAAAAGGATTGGATTTAACAAATTATTTTTGTTTGAATTATTCTTTGAACGAAATTATTGTAGTATTAAAAAATTCGTGATTGTTTTTTGTTAATTTTAGAAAGGTGATATATGCGTACAATATCGCGTGATGGATGTGAAGCCATTATTTTTGATGATGATGAAATAAAGGCTGTACAAGATTACTGGACAGAAGAACGTATTCGTAATGCAATACCGTTACCGATGCCTATTTTATCGGGGCAAAGTGAAACAAGGCATGAAGAATATGTTAAAGAAACACCGCAGGAGGCAGATGTAAACAGTCGTCCATTTTGGAATGGAGGCAGATTGACTATGACAGAATCTGGAAAGGATTACTTTGGTAGTGCTCAATTTTATTCTGCTAATAATATCATTTTGACAGCGGCTCATTGTGTTCGCAAGAAAGATACTGGTCTTTGGCTGGACAATGTGGCGTTACACCGTGCTTATAAAAATGGCGGCGGTCAGACAGTAACGACACGTGTACTGGCAACTAAAACAGCATGGGTCAATAGTGATAATCCCTATAAGTACGATTATGCTTTTGCAATATCAAACGAACTAAGTGGAAAAGGCTTTTTTAATGATAAATTATGTCCTCAGGACAATACATTTACAGCTATCGGTTATCCTTCAAACTACGGTTCGGGACAAACTATGCAGCGTGTTGGCGGCACTAAAGGAAATGTTACTAATGGAATCGTTCAAATGCTAGGTAACCCTATGAAACAAGGATGTTCCGGCGGCGGTTGGATAAGCGATCTTTCAGCATCTACAGATGTTGGAAAAAATTATGTGGTTGGTCTTAATTCACATGGTTTTGAATCTGAACCAAACAATCTATATGGTCCTCTCTTTGATGATGAATTTGAGGGATTATTGGAATTTATTAAAACATTAATTTAATCGTTGCGATTTGCGACTAAACATCTCTCGCCCCTGCGGGGGTTAGGAGTCGGTGGAATTTTTCCGGTGGTTGCGCTTCGCGCAACCGCTGGTTATGCACATCACACTCCTACGGAGTTAAGACAGAAAAACAAAAATTCCACTGAAATATTACCCAATTATTTTACGATTCCCTTGTAAAACACCCAATCCGATAGAATCAGAATATTGTTTATAAATTTGTACAGATTTTGAGAAAATTTAAAATCCCGCAGATAGTAAAAAGATATTTTAGAGATTCACAATAACAGAAAAGATGAACTTGTCAAAATTTTCGATTTGTTTAATCGTCAGAAACATTCAACAAAATAATTCCTGTCAAAAAAATCAAAACAAACAAGGATGTTAAATTGAGTTTATCAACGTTAGCAGATAAATATTGCCCTTCGGTTTGCCGACCGATTTTGAATCGTGTACAACAATCACCAATTGGAAAGCGAATTGTTAGCGGTACGTTTTGGTCGGTTGTTGGTAATGGGTTCGGTAAGTTGTTTACG
>JAISBG010000598.1 GCA_031266315.1 Planctomycetaceae bacterium
AAGTGTGTCCCGCGCTGAGGACGAAAAAACCGGAACGTCAATCGGGGTTAATTGACGAACCATTTCACCATTGCTACCCTCTTCGGCGGCGACAACAACTCCGTTGAGCAGTTCACAATCCGTCATTTGACGAACCACCCATTCCAATACGGACTTTCCTTCGAGCCGCCTTGCCACATGACGGTGTTGTTTTTCTGTCAGCAGGGTTCCCTTGACAATCCCAATTGTTTTGTTCATAACACATTCCTTTCCACGTTTGAGTCCTTAAATGGGGGGAAACTAATGAAATATCCCAAAATGGCTCCACAGCCGATTGGTCAGTTTGTCTTTTTATTATACAACCAATTAACCCCAAATCAAACATTACCTCAATAAATATAATTCAAAAAAATTTTTTTCTTCCCGTTTTTTCGCAACGGAACATCGGAATTATTACCCACTGCTTGTTCCATAAATATTATGCACTTAGCGAGTCTGAATCTGTGAACAAATTTTGTACTATAGACAACTTCTAAAAACTTTTAACAAATAGCAAAAATTATTTTTGACAAGATATACATTATTTATTGGATTTTATCCTGTAAATTTTGTAAATCCTGTCAAAAAAACTGATTTTTAGAAGTTGCTTTAACGATGCGGATTATTCGATATAATTGATATATTTGTATTGGGAAACCATAAAAATTTATCTATTTTAACTTTTTTTGAGATTATTTCCGTTGAAATTGCAGATATTGAAAGATATAATCTTTTTAAATATTAACCTATATTTCAATAATCTTGCAACAATCCTGTAAAACTGTTTTCGATGAGTTATTTTCAGCCCTTAATAACTTCTGCGTTTTCCAATTATTCTGTCAACCGAAATATTTACGTTGACCGCGCAACGGTTCAGGATAAACCCGCTGAAAATCAGAAAACAGAACAGAATCAAAACAAAGTTAATCTTCCCGATCCTGATTTCGGAAAACCAAAATCCGCATCCGGTGATGTTCTTGATCTTTCTCAAGATATTCAAAAACAGACCGAAACTAAATCAGATGTTCGTCAAGCCGACCGAACAGAGGAAAATCAAGAAGTAAAAAATTCCGATGACGATTCGGTTGCGCTCCAGACCCGTGAAGATTCATCGGAAACATCGGAAAATACGGCAACAAAAAGCGGTTTAGGCGAAGCGGAATTAACACCGGAAGAACAACAACAGGTTCAGGAACTCAAAGCACGCGATCAGGAAGTTCGTGTCCATGAAGCGGCTCACGTTGCCGCAGGCGGTCCTTATGTAACCGGTGGTCCCACTTATACTTATCAAACCGGTCCCGACGGCAAATCGTATGCAATCGGCGGTGAAGTCGGAATTGACACCAGCGAAGTCGGCGGCGATCCTAAAGCAACAATTCAGAAAATGCAAACGGTTGCCGCCGCCGCACTTGCTCCGGCTGAACCGTCCGGTCAAGATCAAAAAGTTGCCGCTGCCGCACGGCAAAAAGAAGCCCAAGCCCGCGCAGAACTCGCCCAACAAAATAGTTCCGCTTTGACCGGCAACAACGAAAATGAAAATTCCGAGTCTTCACAATCGGCTGCTGCTGAAGACAAACCCCAATCCGCATCATCAGCAACCGAAACAACCAACCAAACAGATTCGGATAAATCGGACAAATCCGATAAAATTGTTGCCAATTCCGGTTTACGTTCTGCAGCAAACTCTTTTGCTGCCGGATTCGCAAAATCAACTCAACAAAGTTCCGCGTATCAGGCTCAAAGTTCTATGCCGTTGAGTTCCGCTTCTTCAAACCGTTTTTCGGTTTTCGCGTAACTCACACCGTTCTATCGTTTGGCGGTTTCCGAATTTACGATTAAATTCCCATTAACGGACGTACAATTTAATCAACTGGTTAATCAATTGATTAATAAATTGGTTAATCAACCGGATTGCCGATTAACATGAGTTGACCGAACCAGACACTTGTTCCCTGAAACTTTGGCTCGGCAAGTTCTTTTTCCGGGTCTTTAAGCCGAAACGCAACCGGTTGCCTATTCGGTTGTTCGGGGTGAACTTCAACCGTAATTGTATGAACAACATCCGCATCAAGATTGGACGCTAAATCAAGGGTTGCAAGACGGTGGTAGGTACAGTAAGAATCAAATCGGGCAACCGGTTTTTCTTTTGTTTTTCCGTCAACCGTTACAATAACTTGTCCGCCGTTCGGACCCACTAAATCGTAAATCTTCGCCTGAGAACCTTTGAATTTGAACGTTAATTGACTACCCGGTTTTCCCGAATACCAAATTGCTCCCAACCGTTGCCCGAACGATTTTTGGAGATGATTATCGGCGTCGAGTTTTTTCCATTCCCCTTGCAACATTGATTCGGTAATCGGAACCAATTGGGCTGTTTCCCAATGATCACTGATAAATGTTTTGGCGAGTTTGGACTGATGTGAAACCGGTTTGGTTCCTTTCATTTTTTCAAAACTTTCGATGACTGCTTGAACATAGATTTGATGTCCGGCATCAAGCGGATGAACACTGTCCTTTGAGAACAGAATCACTCCTTCAGGAGCCGATTCGCCTTTGAACAACAGTTTTCCCGATTTCTCCAAAGCCAGAACCGGAACCGTAAAATTGATGGACGGTATGCCGTAAAAATCGGCGAGAAGTTCCATTGAAGACATTGATCTGTTACAAATTCCTTCACGAGGTTCTTTTGCTAAGGCTTCGGAGATGGTATAAACAAACACAATATCGGTTTTGGGATTTGCCTTCCATGTCTGGCGAACAATTCCTTCCATACTGCGCCAAATTTTTTCTGGCAATGCCCCGCCGTCATTGACGGCAAATTCGACGAACAATAAATCAGGCTGATATTGAAGAACATCACGAGCAATCCTGAAAACTCCCAAATCACTGCCGGTACCGCCAATTGCCGCATGAATTTCTTCGATTTTTGCGTTTGAAAAAGTCTTTTTGAACCATTCCGTCGTCTTGGGACGCCAACCATTGGCTGCCGTAATGGAACCGCCAAGATACGCAATTTTAACCGTTTCGCCTTTACTTAGTTTTTCAAAAACATTACCAACACCGTCCCGAATTTGTAACAATTCCATTGGAACATGTCGAAATTCCGGTGTTTCGGCAAAACAGACAAACGGAACAAAAATAAACAAACCCGAAACAAAAAAACAGTACAAAATTCGGTTCATCATAACACCTTTTTCTAATGAAAATGAAAAAATTTTTCAAAAACAGTCAAACAACAAAACGATTACAGTTTATCAGATGGAATCAAAAAAAATAGAGTATTCCCAAAATTTCGGCTTTCCGGCAAGAGCAGGAAATCATCAAGTGGGCAACCTTTTGCTAAAAGGTTGCGTCGGCGTACTTGCCGACTGTGAACTAGATTAACAATGGCAATTTGTGTTGCTAACCGTTTGGGAATCTGGTTGCCAGCCGGAAACAGGGGCAAAGTTGGCCAACGCCGACACGATGTTTTAGCAAAACATTGCCCATCTGATGAAAATATTTTGTCCACCTGATGAAAACATTGCCTACCTGATGTTGACCGACCTTACAATATTTCTATAATGAATAATCTGTTGTGTCTGTTTTTTTAGTCCGGTTTTTCACTTTTAATTTCTTGCTTTACCATGTTACAGAATGAAGAAACTCCTGAAACAGTTGAAACTCCTCTTGAAACCTCTGAAACATTATGTCAAAAGACAAAACAAACCAAAATCCCAATTTGTCGGAAGTTGCGGATTGTTCTTGGTTTTTTTGTTTTGTTGGTCGTTTTGGGGGTCTTGTTCTGCGTGTTGCGACCAAGCATGTACACCGCAACGGCTTATATACAGATTTTGTCGCATAAACCGTATTTTATTTACGATGAAAAACAACAAACAAACTACGATAATTTTGTCAACACACAATTTGCCATTATCAAAAGTCCACTGATTTTGTCAAAGGCGTTGGAAGACCCTCAATTTTCACAACTTCCTATTATTAAGTCCCGGCAAGATAAAATTGCATGGCTTGCCCGAAAACTGGAACTCCAGAGGCTGCAAAACTCCGAAATCATAACTGTTTCAATTACACTTCCTGTTCCCGAAGACACGGAAAAAATTGTCAACAGTGTTGTTACTGCTTTTTTTGATTTTTATGCAACTCACTCACGTGATTGGAATTTTAAACTTCTCACACAATTGAATCTCGAATTGAACCGCCAAAAAGCAACAGCAAGACTGTTACAAGACGAGATTCGAAGTGGTATGGAACAGGCTGCGAAACAGGGCGGAATATCCCGTGTTCCTGATTCTTTGGAAAAATCTATGTTGTTGGGAGAATCTGTTTTGCGTGAACTTTATCTCAATGAATCAAAACTCGAAACACTTCAAACCGAATTGGATACGCTTTGCGAACCGATACCATTGTCGGAATTGGAAATTCCAGAGACAGTTATTCAAAAGGCAGTCGAAAACGATCCCATGATGAAAATGTTACAACAAAGAAAAATTGATTTGCAAGATCACTTGGCAACTCTCAAAAAAGATTTCACACAAGATAATAATTTTAGAATACTTGGTTTACAAAAACAGATCAAAGAAATAGAGGAAAAAATTGAAGAAAAGAAAAAAAATACGGAAGAAATAAAAAAGAAATTCCAATCGGAATATGCCCAAAATTTAGAAACCAAAATTATCGAAACTCAATTAGCCGTTCGTTCTCAGACAAATCTTGTTAATAATCTTCGGAAAAAATATCAAGAACAAATTATTGCTGTTGGAGAGCGAACAGTTAAAATAGTCGATACACAATTCCTGCAAGACCAACTCCGTCGGGTAAACTCTATTATTGATCAATTGGAATTACGAGTCGTTGCCATAGAAACAGAACGATTCGCTCCGCCGCAAATTGAGTTGAAACGAAAAGCAACAATCCCAATACAACCCAATCCCGGTTGGGGTTGGTGGTAAAATTGCGGCGGGTTATTACTGTCCAATGACAATCAGGTGAATTGTTACAAGAATTTTTCAAAGAATTTTCAAAAAATCTTGTTTTTTGGAAAGTGCGGTTAGAAAATAATTAGAAAAAAATTGAGATTAAGCGGAGGACAAGGGATTCGAACCCTCAACCGGTTTCCCGGCAACTGATTTCGAGTCAGCCCGCTCACCATTCGCATATCCTCCGAATTATTGATATTTTGATTATCCTTTCGAAAATGAATCCTCAAAACAGTTTTTTATTTTAACGGCTTCCGGTCTTTTGGCAAGTCCCCGAAATATCATTGGGGAGTTCTAGGAAAGAAAAATTAGTTAAGGCAACTTCTAAAAACCTATTTTTTGACATGATTTATAGAATTTACAGGATAAAAAATCAAATAAAATCCGGTAAGTCATATATATCTTGTCAAAAAATAAATCTTTGTAAAGGTTTTTAGAAGTTGCCTTAATTAATTATTTATGTTACGCACAGTAGGCGAAAAGTCGGTCAAACATACATTAACATCAGAATTTTGCAATCCTATTGACGGGTTGACAGGCAAGATTGAATTATGGATAATAAAAACTCTGTTTAAGGCAGTTTTGATTTCTGCCGGTATTTGTTGCAATTAACTTGGAGTTACCTTTGTTTTATTTTTCATCGTCTCCATTTTCAATAATTTCCGTATTACCATGAACACGCAAAAAACATTACAAACACAGAAAATTGTCCGTTTGGTCATACATTTGGTTGTATTGGCTATTCTTGGACTGTTGTTGTATAACATCGGCAAACCTGCCAAAGTTATTGTTCAATCCGGCGGCGATGTCCGGCTCGATCCGGGCGGAGTTCTCGCTCAAATGCGGAATAAAGAAGGTTTGACCGAATCTCAAATCGGCGAAATCGATCCGGCAAGTAATACCATCAAATTAGCAACATTCGGTCTGCGCGGTGTTGCAATTGCCTTGCTTTGGCATCGATCACAGGAATATCAGAAACGTCTCGATTGGAATAATGTTATCGCCTCCTCAAACCAACTCGTCTTTCTCGAACCGCATTTCACAACCATTTGGGAATTTTTAGGCTGGAATCTTTCCTACAACGCCTCTGCGGAATTTGACGATTATCGGGAACGTTACCGTTGGGTCATTCGCGGAGTTGACTTTTTAACTCGCGGTGTTGAGTTTAATCGTCAGGCTCCGAAACTATGTAAAGCAACCGGTTGGACAATTTCACAAAAAATCGGAATTGCCGACGAAAATCAGCAATATCGCCGACTCCTTCGTGAAGACGAAGAGTTCGGGTTGCGGCATAATTGCCAACTGCCCTCCGACCGCGATAATTGGATACTCGGACGACGTTGGTATCATCAGGGCGAAGACCTTGTTTTACGGGGAGTTAGTATCGGTAATGAATCCGATTTTCTGTTCTTTTCCAATTCACGTTTGAATCTGTTCAACTACGCAAAGTGGAAACGGAAAGACGGAATTTTTGGCGAAGAAGCAATTCGTGCTTGGGAAAACGCCTTAGTAGAATGGCTCGAATTTGCCCAAAAAGACCTTTCAACCGCAATTCCCGAAGACGGTTCCTTACGGATGCGACCCGGTGTTAAAGCAAAACGGACATCACTGGAAACAACCGATCTCATTCGGGAAGAGGCAAAAAATCTTCTTAAAGAATTAAATGCTTTCGTTCCCGATTTGAAACGGAATCTTTGTATTGACCGTTGGAAACAACTCGCCGAAACAAAAGGTCAGCAAGGAACATTGCTTTCCGCTCTGGAAACCGCACTCGAAAAACCGAGTAAATATTCGTCCTTGCCGCATGAAGAACTCCAGATTATTCGTGAATGGCTGGACAAAAACGAACCGGATTGGAAAAAACGGCTGCAAACCGATTGGGATTCGCTTTATACCGAGGAACAGTTGGAATTGAAAAAAATACCAATTTTGCTGTTAGAAGAAGATCAACGCGATATTCTTAACAAAGCCGAAGGAGAAGTTGGTCAAGTTCGGGATCGTGCTTTTGAAATTTTGCGGATAACTCCGAAAGTTCTTTCAGATATAATGCAAGATTTGGATATTTCCAGAGACGCCAAACGTCGGGCACTCGCTATCACCGCAGAATTTGACGGGCATAAAGGACGAACTCGAATGTCTGATCTTTATCGGGATATTCTCAATTTTGAATACCGGTTGCGGGAAGTCGCCGTAGAACGAACTCAACAAGCCGACGACGCCCAAAAATTCCGCTATTTCGGGCGAATCGCTTATTATGACGGTCGGATTGCCGATTCGACGAAAGGTTGGCTCGACGCCATGAAAAAATGGGAAGAATTGTACGAACAACCCGGTTTTGAAGATATTGCCGGAGACGCTCAGTTTATTCGGGAAATTATCGATATTGTTGAAAAGTTCGTGATTATTTTAGATAACGATAATAAAATATTTTCCGATGTCGTAAAAGATAATGTTCCAATGCACGCAATGATTCGCAATAAATTGAATCAGGAAAATAATCCCGAACAAATTATTCAGGCGTTGGAATATGCCAAAAAAGAATTCGATAAAGCGTTGACCGATGAGGGAAACACCGAAAAAGACGAAGCAAAACGGAAGGAATTGTTAGAGAAAATGGAAAAATATTTTCAAATCATTTCGCAACGTTTTGACGGAATCAATATGAGTATCGAATTTATGAAACTCGGTCCGTTATTCGATATTCGTGATTATATGGTTGAGGCAAACGCTTATCATATCAAAACACTTCAAAATCTTGGCAAACCGTTGCCCGAACCGCTTCCGCTTCGCAGTTTTGTCGAATTGATGATGAAACACGATCCGGCTGTCGGTAAAGCAACCTCCGCCATTGAAACCGGTTTGCCGCTCGTCCGCAACAAAAAATATGCGGAAGCCCAAACGGAATTTGAAAAAGCCGTCGAACTCTGGAAACCAATTTTGAACAAATATCCAATTATTCCGCTTGATCCGACACTTCAAATGTATGCCGATCTTGTTCTGCTTACCGGTTTGTACGTTGACACTCTGAAAGCACAGGAAAAAACAATCCCAGATGATTTTCCGCTCAAAACATTTCTAAAATAAATGCAACTGTTTACCGGAATATCATTGTAGGTTTATTTTTAAGAACAACAGCAAACCCAATAATTATGGAGAAAACATCGTGACCGCCACAAAAATACCAACCGATATGAGCGTTATTTCTTTCGAAGATATCAAGGAATTGTTCCGCGAAGTTGCACGGCAATCTCAGGCAACCGACAGGCAGATTAAGGAA
>JAISBG010000688.1 GCA_031266315.1 Planctomycetaceae bacterium
TAAATTGCAAAAAATCATTCCCTAGAAAAAACAAAAATAATACAAAAAAATAGAAATTCTCAGAAAAAAATCTATAAAAAAAATAAAACGATAGAATCGCAATTATTAGAGGTGCCCCAATATTCAATCTTGTCGCCAACCATTTTATAAAATGAAAATAAAAATGGAAGAATTATTTTTCCTTTGGTTTTATTTTCTTGACGAACCGGTGAAACCATGCCAGATCAAACAGTTCCTCTTCCTTCCGAACAAGTACGAGCCGTGTTACCGTCGCATCCGAAAGCGTTTATAGTTGACGATTCTGTTCCGACTCGGCGAATTTTCCGTATGATTCTGGAAGAACTCGGTTTTACGGTCAATGAAGCGGTTAACGGTAAAATTGCTCTCGAAAAACTGGAAGAACTCATTAAAGAGACAATAATTATTTTTTCCGATATTAGTATGCCGGTCATGGACGGTTTTGAACTCTGTTTCAAACTCATGCAAGAACCATGGTATGACGGAACTCCGTTTGTTCTCGTCTCAACTGAAAGCGATGCTAAAAATGTTATCAAAGGTCTCAAACTCGGTGCCGATGATTTCCTGCCAAAACCATTCGACAAGGAAATTGTCGCTCAAGTCCTACTGCGGATTTTTCAATAAAGAGCTAGTTTATGTTGCCTCTTCTAAGTTCTGAGTGTAGGAAAAATTTCTGATTCTACCGGATTAGGAATCTCCTAACGAAAATTCCGGTGGAAGACTTCTCATCCAGTGGAATCGGTAAATTCCGAATCCCCAATCTCAAGATCAAAGTATTAGCGGACATTCGTCATCAATACCGAGCGTAAATTGAAGTTCGCTGAAACGTTGCAAATATTCGTTCCGTGTGGAATGGATATGTTCCGCTTCGGTTAAAAAACGCATTGTTTCTTTGTTCGGAATGTGATGTTGTTTCAAGATGGTTTCAAAGTTCCAAAAGTTTTTAGCATAAATGATCAACATTTTATGTTCGTCAAACTGGACTTCAACCGGAATCGACGGATTCAGTACGGCAATTCCGGTACAACCGTCATTCAGGAGCATTTCTTCAAAATCGTACAGAAAACTCTTCAGAATCGGAAGATCAATTGCTTCCCGATAAAGATCCGTATGAAAACCTCCGTTTCGTTGGTGACTTGTTTCCAACACAACATCGACCGTATCACCAAGCGGATCAAGGAGATCAAGAAATGTATCAAAAAGTTGTTCCGCAGAAACCGAAACAATAAGAACCGGAATGGAAGTCTGATTCCAATCGTCTCGATACCAATCATGTTTATAACCTTGTTCAGGAACAATACGGAGATTAAACGAAGGACGAACCGCTCCGGTTAAAGTAAAATCGCCATACGTTGTGGTTGATAAATGAGATTCGATCTCCAACTTCGGAAGTCTTTCAAAATCACGGCGGGACATGATTGGAGAACCGTCACATAATACATTACGATAAAATTGTTTAAGGAAACCCATAGGAATGAGAATTGATGACGGTTAAAATTTCCGATTGTCAACATGGTCGCAAACCAACAAGGTTGCGGTTTTAATCAAAATGTAATTGTTCTTCCAGCACCGGCTATAAAAAATTTAAAAGAAAAAATTGATTTTCGCCGTTTGCCGTTATGTCATAATGTAGGTTATGAAAATGCCCCAATACATTTAAACATTATATTTTCACAAAATTGTGTGAACCCAAACGTCCCTACAATTCATTTTACTGATAAAATTATTACGAAGTGATTGTCCGGTATTATTACTGTCTAAGTCATAAGAGGTGAGGTAATGAGGTTCGTTTATTTTTTGCCGTTCTTGCTACTGAGGTTTTTTTGTCAAATTGTTTTTGTTGTGAAAATTAGGTTAAAACCCGTGCAAACGAAGTGCAGCACGGGGGTATCCATTCTCCTGATTTACCATATTAGGTGGGCAATCCGCCCACTGGGCGGTTGCGCCGGTTGAGTTGGCATTGACTCCAACACGGAAAGCAACTCCATTTGCCAGCGTTCATCTAATTCACTGTCGGCGAGTACGCCGACGCGACCTTTCAGCGAAAAGTCGCCCACCTACAAAAAGTCGCTCACCTGATAAATATTCCTAATTATTTGACGATTCCGGTGGAAAACACCTAATCCGGTAGAATCAGAATATTTGCTTTGATGCTTCGTGAATCGTTACAAAAGAGATTGTAATCCTACCGAACACGGATATCTGTCGCTTTACAGCACGAAAAGATACGATAAAATTGGTTGCGTTGTTTTTGTTTTCCGGTTGGTTTTAACCCTTTTAATATTATATTGTTTTTTGATGAGCAACTCTTCCGTGAGCACTTCAAAATCGGGACGGACGCCGATGCCGGAACAAGCCGCCAATGTTCGTGCCGGAAATTTTTTAGAAGTTCCGCTTGGTTATACGCCTGAAATGGCTCAGACCGAAGCCTCCCGTTGTATCCAATGCAAAAAACCTGCTTGTGTTGAAGGTTGTCCGGTTGGTGTTCAGATACCGGAATTTCTCAAATTATTACGCGAAGGTCATTTCGCCAACGCCGCACGGAAAATTAAAGAAACAAACGCATTGCCGGCTGTTTGCGGACGTGTTTGTCCTCAGGAATCGCAATGTGAATCAAAATGTATTCTCGGCAGAAAATCCGAACCGATTGCGATTGGACGTTGCGAACGTTTCGCCGCTGATTATGAACGTGAAAATCATCTTGTTGAGATGCCCCCCAAAGAACCTCCGAATGGTCAAAAAGTTGCGGTAGTTGGAGCGGGACCTGCCGGATTGACGGTTGCCGGAGATTTGGTTTTGCTGGGTTATGAGGTTAC
>JAISBG010000803.1 GCA_031266315.1 Planctomycetaceae bacterium
TTTGGTGATTTTTCCGAAGCGTTTTCTACCACGTTTTTCATCGTTATATTCCTTATTTTGCAAGGTTTCTGAAATTATCGCGAATCGTTTGCCGCAAACAATATGGCAAAAAAACACAACACCGATTCAATTATTCCATAGATTATACAAATAAAACTAAATATCAATAGAAATCTTTCTTTTTTGAAAAATTTTTTCGATTTTTTAGAATTTTGGGTCGTTATCGACAAATCAACACAAGTGAGCAACTATTCGCTGAAAGGTCGCCTACTTCGTGGTTGCCCACCTTATGATTAACTACCTTTAACGAAAATTCCTGATTCTACCGGATTAGGTGTTTTCCATCGGAATCGTCAAATTGGTAATCATCAGGTAGGCGACCTTTTGCTAAAAGGTCGCGGCGTACTCGCCGACAGTGAATTAGATTAACAATAGCCAATTGAGTTGCCTTCCGTTTTGGACTCAAGTTACCAACCGTCAACAGGGGCAAGTCGGCTATCGCCGACGCAACCTTTCAGCGAAAGGTTGCCTACCTAATAATTGCTTACTTTTAACAAAAATTCCGCATGTGAACTCTCCACTATCAACTTTCCACACTCCACTAATGTTTTGCGTTCAACTCTGCATGAAGACGTTCAATTTCCTGCCGTTGACGTTCCACTTCTTGCAATTGCGATTCAAAGTCTTCGTAATGTTGGCGGTCAAGGGCGACGGCGAGGTCTTCGGTGGTGAGCGGCATTGAAAAAGTGGGTTCGTTTCCGAAACGCGGTTCGTCGTCCACGTGTTTGAGGAACGACGCCTTGATAATAAACTGTTTGCCATGCGAACCGTCGGGCATCCGAATATCGTTGTGCAAACGGGTGGTGTGTTGGCGATAGACTTCCGTTTTTCCGTCGGCGGCAACGATGACAATCAAGGCATATCTCACTCCCGGAGACCATCCGTGTGCAATCTGGGCGGCATTTTCGCCTGCCGACTGATCAACGACAACACGGATAAAGTCCTCATTGATGACTTTCACTTTAACTTCCGCTGTTATGTTGGTTACATTGGTGCGGTCATGTCGTCCGCCGGTTTCGCCGGGCAACAGGAAACCGAGCAGGTGAACGTCGTCAGCAGTCATCATGTCGGCGGTATATTCGCCGTATGCCCAAACTCTCACTTGAAGCAGGCAAAGACCTACGGTCGATTTGAGCAACGCGTTGCGAAGTTCGCGGTCAGCCGGCGAGCCTGCTGTTGAACGGCATTTGTTGATCAATATCTGCAACTGGTCACGGTTGTTGGTGAGTTGCATGAGCAGGTCGTGCGGTATCGACCATGTTGACTGGTGAGCCATGATAACATTCACAAGGTTATCGATGTTGCTGAACTGATCATCAATACTGCCGTGCCAACGCCGAACTACGGCGAGTATGCCTTCGGTGATACCGCCGAGCAACACCATACCCAACACAAAGGCAACCGTGAACCCGCTACCGACGGTCAATAACAATCCTCCATGTGAAAGGGAGGCGAAAAACATTCCTGAATAGTCATAAATCATGTTGACCAAAGGAATTAAATTTGTCATTAAATTTTCCATAGTAGTGATCATTGAATAATTTTAATGGTTAAAGTTGTTTGTTTTTGGGGGTAAAACCGAAAAACAACACGAGAGATTTTTTTTATTTCACGTGAAATTTTTTTTATCTCCCGTAAGATGGTTTTCATTTCACGTGAAATAGAGTCCATTTCACGTGAACCGGAGTCCGTTTCCCATGTGTTTGGGGCGATTCTTCTCGTGAAACGGGTTTGATTTCCCGTAAAATAGAAAAAATCTCTCGTGAAATGGTTTTCATCTTATGTGAAATAAAAAAAATCTCTCGTGTATTTTCCGGCGTTATTGAACCAACCTGATTCTATCGGATTGATGTTTTCGTCAAATAATACTACTTGGCGGTATTTAACCGACCCTTTGGGTCACATATTTATAGCCTTTGCGTTGTATTCTTTCTATGCGACCCCTTATGGGGTCGAATATTTGTTTTCGGCTTGGTTTGCTATAAATATTCGACCCAAAGAATCGGTTAAATACCGCAACATTTGTTCTATAAATATTCGACCCCTAATGGGGTCAAAATAACCGACTTGCCCCTGATTTCGTCTGGCAATTGGATTCCAAAACCATTGGCAACACCATTTGCCGTCGTTAATCTAATTCACAGTCGGCTATCGCCGACGCGACCTTTCAGCGAAAGGTCGCCCACCTCTTTTCATCTTTTTTCGTGTGTTTCGTGTTTAAAACGAACTTTTCAAGGCTTGGACACCTAATCCGGTAGAATCAGGAAGTTTTTATTCATGATTTTTAGTCCGTAGGACTTTAACGTGGATAACCCCGTGCAAACGAAGTGCAACGGGGTTATCCATGTAATAGACTTCTTAACTACGGTGCGTAACATGAGATAATAGTTTACATAGTTAATAGTTACATGAATCGGTACAAATTAAATAGACAGTTACCAAAATTTATTTTGGCGGAAATTCACCGGCGGATAATTTTACAAACGAAATAATACCGGAAAAACCATGAAGATCGATTTCTTTACCGTGAGCGGCTCCGATGCGCCAAGCAAAATTGGGTTCTTTCGGAATTAACGACGGCAATTTTCTTTCACCGACCTTTCTGTTACCAAGATATAATGCCATTGTTCGATTTGCCGTGAACAATGCCGTTGCTTTGTTCCAACCTTCGACAGGTTTTTTTGTTGCAATTTTATACGATTCACCGTCCACAACAGCGGTGAATACCAAACATCCATCTTCCAATCCGAGCGAATATCCTTGCGACAGACCGCCGAGAACAAGTAAGATGCCGTTTTTTGATTCCGGTTTGAAAACAATTTCCGTTGCCCACGCTATTTTTGCAATATTTATTGACGGAGTTTTTTTAACGTCAATGAAATTTTTACCGTGAAATTGTCCGGCTGGTTCGTTGTTTTCTCCTTTGGCAAGAATGGTTTCACGTAATACACCGTGATTACTGTTACCGGAAACATCGGTAATTTTTGTTCCGTCAATCTGTTTGAAATCGAAAATCAAACGAGGTCCCGGTTCGATAACTTCATTGACTTTATTTTCATCGTCGGGCAATCCCAAATCCCACCAATCCGGACGGTCAACATAATCAGGAATTTCGTAACTGATTTCTTCTTTTAAACGGTTATATTCTGTTTCCATTTTTTCACGAAGTTCGGTGTAATCGGAATTATTGTACAAATTTTTTGTTTCGTAAGGATCATTTTTGAGATCGAATAATTCCGACCAATCTTCCTGAATTCCTTTTTTGAGTGCATAACGAATCAATTTCGCGTCAAGCGTCCGAACTGCTGTTACATCAACTACTTTTGAATTTCGTTGTTGTTCCGCGAAATATTCATAGAACCATGATTTCCGCCAATCCGCCGGTTTTTTCCCTTCGAGCAACGGACGCAGACTTTTACCTTGAATTTCTTTCGGAATTGCTACCTCAGCAAAGTCAAGCAATGTCGGAGCCAAATCGATATTCAAAATCGGTTCATCAACAACAAGTCCTTTGTTTTTACCGGCAAGTTTTGGAAAACGTACAATAAACGGAATCCGCAAACTTTCTTCATAAGCACTTCGTTTATCGCCAAGACCATGTTCTCCGGTATAATATCCGTTATCGCTACAATAAATAACGACGGTATTTTCGGCATATCCGAGCCGATCAAGAGCATCCATTAATCGTCCCAAATTTTCATCACAGGCTTTCACACAACGGAACCGTCCATAAGAAACCGAAACCAATCCGTTTTCCGGCAACGGTTGTTTTTTGAACGGAATACCTTGTTTTTCCAGATAAATTGCTTGAAGATTAAGATTGGGAACGATTCTTGCTTTTTCGCCTTCATACAAGGTTGCGTTCCGTTCAGGCGGTGTTGCGGGACCATGCGGTGCCTTAAAACCGACAACAGCCGACCATGGTTTACCGGTTAATTTTTGTTCTTCAATAAATTTAATGGCGTAGTCTGTTGTAACATCATCGACCCAACCTTTCGTTGGTATTTCGATACCTTGTACGAGCAAGGGACAATCGAAAAACTGTCCATGACCGATAAAACTGGCGTGATAATCAAAACCGGGGCGTTCTCGTTGACCGCCCATGTGCCATTTTCCGAAATAACCTGTTGCATATCCCGCCTTTTGAAGTAGAGAAGCGTATGTTACCGTATCAACCGGTAATGATCGAAAATTGGAGGCAATACCGTTACAATGATTGTATCTGCCTGTTAGAAACGCCGCCCGGCTTGGAGCGCAGAGCGATGTGGTTACAAAAGCGTTACGGAAACGTACTCCGTTTTCCGCCAGCCTGTCCATATTCGGAGTCTTGAACCAAGGATAACGTCCTTTTTCGCCTTGTTCCTGTTGAACAATACCGAACTGGTCATAACTCTGATCATCGGAATAAACGAACAAAAAATTCGGACGGTTATCGGCGAAAACCGTTGCACAGTAAACGGTTATGACAAAAAATAATGCAACAATAAAAGCAAATAAATGTTTCATTTTAATTTG
>JAISBG010000870.1 GCA_031266315.1 Planctomycetaceae bacterium
TTTTGGGGACAAAAAACAACTTCCACTCGAAAACTGACGGAAGAAGAAATCACCCAATTATTTTCGATTCCTATTTATCGTTGTCCGACACGCCGAGCACCCGGCGCGCGTGATGGTATTTACACCGGTACTTACGGAGATGGAACAACTGGAACGAATGCTTGCGGTCCGCGTGGAGATTATACGGTTGTCGCTTATGTTGATCGGTCAATAAGTGCTGCCCATTGGTCAAGAGAAGTTGGAAATCCAACCGATATCAATTGTCTCTTTGAATTACGTAGTGCGATGAGACCGGCTTTGCTTCGATCAGGAAGCACTTCGTGGGCAAATTGGACTCCACGAGATACGATAGCATGGCTTTCCGACGGAACCACCAACACCATCATTTTGGGCGAAAAACATATTCACCCCGACAATTTTCAGAAATGGGACGGAGTAACTTCTACCGTAACATCAAGTGAACCCAATGGATATTCGCAAGATTGCGCCTATTCACATTCGAGTAATTTTAATTTTGGTGATGCTTGGCTTGCCCGTGCTTTTCACATACGAAATACGTTGGAGTGCTTTGGTATTTCCCGACCGTACGAAAATAAAGCGGTGGATCAAGACCGAGCAAGTTTTGGAAGTTGGCATCCGGGAATATGTCAATTTTTGCTTGGTGACGGAGCCGTTTTTCCAATAAGTGTTGCCGCACCAGTGGGAACTCATGCCAATAAATTGTTACTTTTAAGATTGTCCGATGTTCAAGACGGCGGAACCGTTTCACTTAACGATTGAAATATACTATTCCCTATTAAACGCGAAAAGAGGTGGACTATTTATCAAAAAGCCCGCTGGGCGGGAGTCTTACTCGACTCCAAAATGGTGGGCAACACCATTGGCCATCGTTAATCCGGTTCACTGTCGGCGAGGACGCCGACGCGACCTTTTAGTAAATAGCGAAAGGTTGCCCACCTGATAATTGCCTGCTTTTAACGGAAATTCGCAACTTCATTTTTAGCACACAGAGAACACATATCTGAAGGATTATTACAAATATTTACGTTCATCCTTCAAATCAGTGGTCTCTGCGTGCTAAAAATGGAGTTGCGAATATTTCACTGAATAATTAATTCTATTCTGTTTCGACGAAGATCATCAGTTGACCGCCGGAATAATTTTGAGCGGATCGACTGAATGTCCAGTCAGGATTTCCGTTACTTGCCGGATTGTTGCCGATACCAACTTCACAACCGTTTCCGGCTGCAAAATTATTGAACGCAAAAATCGTTTGCTTTTTGGCAAAGTTATGAATCTGCATGGAACCGTAACCCGGAGAAACTGTTGGACTCATTTGGTCGCCGAAATCGAATTTTTGATCGTCGGCTCCCGCAATACCGGATGTGTTGGGGGCGGCATAATTACAGTCCCAAAATTCAACGTTACAACCGTCGGCAAATGTTCCCGTTTCAATACCGGAAACATTGGAAGAAACCGTAACATCAGAGATTTGTTTTTGAAACCTTGCTCCCGAAGACTTCGTCGGAACTCCGAGTTTGGCAAGATTCGTATCCAACGGCGGCATCGTTACAAAAACAAATTGTTCTTTGCCGTCTTTCGGTTTAAGGTACAAAAAATAACCAACCCGTTTGATTTTGCCGACAATTTCACGACTCTTATCCGTTTTGTAATTGAGTTGCGTTTTGTCGCCGGTTACCGTTGGTTTTGTCGGATCGAAACTGTAAAGGAGTTTGAAATTTTTACCTTCAGGAATTAAGGTATCAAAAGTTCCGCGTTCAGGAATTTCACCAGCGCGAAACGCTCCGAGTTGAAGCCCCGCCTCGTTTTGAACATTCGGTTCAGCGGTTTGATCCCACGCAAAACGTACCGCATAAGGTGTTTCAACATTAGCGTTTTTCAGAATAATTGTTACACCGTCGATTGTTGCTTCCGCCTTATGATAGACACCGTCAACTCCGGTAATTTCAAACCAATCAGGGCTTTTTCCGTCACGGGTTTTGAGTTCTTGGGCATTTTTGAACGAAAGAACAACATTGGAACCGTCGATGTCCATTTTCTCCAGTTCCGGCGATGCGGCGGCAATATCCGTTTTGCCGTAAGTCCGGCTCAATGCCAGCAACGCAAGACGTTGCCCAACCAGTTTTTTACGCGGCGGATGAATATCTTTAATATTCGTTACTAAATCATTGATCACCGCCATTCCGGTTTTCGGCAACGATTTTTCGACAGAGGCTTGCGCTTCCCAAAAATACGCCAATCGCGTTGAATCGCCTCCATAGGTGAAAGGAGCAAGTTGAACGTAATAAAAACCGAGATCAGGGTTGTTAAAAACAGTTCGCCAACCTTGAATAAGAGCCTTCATTTTTTCGGCGTAAACCATTCCTTCGGACATATTGGATTCACCCTGATACCAGATCGCTCCGCGTAACGCTAACGGCGCAAACGGATGAACCATCGCGTTATGAAGAACCGTCGGTTGTTGCTGATTGACGTAAGGAACGAGTTGTCCCGGAAAAACCGGCGGCGGAACAATCATTTTTGTTTCCGCTAGATTTTTTTCGGAAGTTTCAAGCCATGTTTTGTATTCGGCAAGCGTTTTTGTAACAAGTGTTTTGTGAAACGTTGACGTCGGGTCTTTGGCGGCGACATCTTCCGCAATCTGTGAAAGAGTCGGAATTGATTGAAAACCAACCGGCGGAGTCCATGGTTCAATCCGTGTCCCGCCCCATGAGGAGTTGATGAGTCCCACCGGAACATCCAAATCCGCGTTTATTTTCTGACCGAAATAATAACCGACCGCAGAAAAATTCGGAATATTTTCGGCGTTACATAATTTCCAGCCTGCGGACAATTTATCCTGCGGTGTTTGTTTCCACGCTTTGGCAACCTGAAAAAGTCGGATTTTCGGATTCGTAACATTAGGCAATTCGTCGTTATACTCGGCAGATCGGGACATCGTCCATTCCATGTTGGATTGACCGGAACAAAGCCAAACTTCGCCAACCAACACGTTTTCGAGTTTCAATTCGTTTTTGCCTTTAACGGTCAATGTGAATGGACCGCCAGCCTTGAGTGGTTCGAGTTGTACCGACCAACGACCATCGGCACCGGCTTCTGTTGCCGGATTTTGACCTTCAAACGAAACGGTAACTTTTTCGCCCGGTTCTGCCCAACCCCACACGGGAACATTCATTTCCCGTTGCAAAACCATGTCGGACGCAAAGATTTCAGGCAACCGAACATCAGCACGTAAATCTGTTACGAGCAACAATGTTACCGCAATACCGCCAAGAACAACAAAAAAATCAGACACAAATTTAATTTTCATAGAAAAAACTCCTGTTGAAAATTTGAAAAAACATAAAATGGTAAAACCAACAAGGAAAGTCATTATAATCAATACAATCGTTCCATGAAATCCCCCTGTTTTTTCAATACCGGTTTTTTCCTAAAAATAAAGATTGTATCAAAAAATGTTGTTGATCAGTCGGTAATGACCTCAAAATTACGAAACGATCAGTATTGTTCAAAGAAATGTAACTCATGTTACGCACCGTCGGTAAAACATATATCAACATCGGAATTTTGATATAAAAGTCATTGAAAATGGCTAAAAATGCCAGTAGGATTGCAAGTTCTCCTCCGCCCTGCAAGGGCAATGCGTAACAACCCACCGCAACGCGGTGGGTTAAAGCACACCCGTAAATTCGCCCTGCAAGGGCAATGCCAATCCGCTTTGCACTGCCCTTACAGGGCGATTGCTGGGGGGAACTGCTACCCACCGCGTTGCGGTGGGTTGTTATGCGTTGCCCCTAAAGGGGCGAAGGAAAAACTAATATTTAGTCTCTGCGTAACATAAGATGTAATATTTATTCTATTTTTTCAAACCTTCCAGTTGGAAAACGTATTCCTGTTGCTCTTTCGTAACAGCGATTGTTTCTTTCGATTGACCCGGCAGGTACTTTTTCGGAATCAGCGGCGGCGGTTCGTTCATATCTATCGGTTTGTCCAACTTCTTAAACGAAACAATATAGTTGCCGGGAACAACTCCGCCGAAAACAGAACTCGTTGTCATTGTTGCCTTTCCCTCATTGTTTGTTTTTCCGCCGGCACTCCATTTATTGACTTGTTTATCTTCAGGAATCATCATCACACCGACTCCTTCCATCACTTCGCCTCCGAATGTAACAGAAATAGTACACGGTGTCAATTCCGGCAAATCGGCGGGACGTTTCGGTCCCCAATGGCAACCGGTCAATAAAAAAACGATAACTGATAAACAAATGATTGTTGTGAAAGATAATTTCATTTTGTTTTTTTGTCCAAAATTCGTTTTTGTATTTTTGTGATAAAAAAAATCAATCTATAACCCGGATTTGACAAGACCGGAATCAACTTTACCATAATTTCGCCAAACATTCAAAGAAACATTGTCTGAAACAAACCGAACACTTCCATCTCCTAATGTTACATTAACACCGCCGGTATGAAAACTTCGGGCGGCATAATAACCGTAAACCGACCTCCAACCTAAATCGGGATGAAGCGGATTCGGAGTGCTATATGTTGAAAAAAGTGTTGCCGGAGCGCGAGCGGTAAGCCAAAGATAACCTCGCCAACCGAAAAATTCGCTGGCACCGAGAACGGCAGCATCAAGATCGAGAGGTTCCGTAAGCCCACATCCTCCCGGATAGTCTTTAAAATTCGTATTGTCACCCGCCAATTCCTCTAAACCGCTTCGTAACCAAGGTTGGTCTCCGGGATGTCCGGGAGCAGAGTCTCTTGGTGTTCCGTCACCGACGATTGCCTCACTTAAAACAATTACGTTACTTGTTCCGTCGGTCATGGATTCGAAACCAATAAACGAATCGTCGTAAAAAGTTCCATCTGTCCGAAAAAAAATGTCGTAATTTGTTCCGGTAGCGGAACCAATACAACACATATAATTGTTCGTTGCTGTTGGGGTAATTGCTGTTACTGTTGCTGACGGACAATCCGACATATCATTAGCAATTGCCGTCGTCAAATTAGAAGCCGGATCGGAAGGGCAACGAAACGAGGTAACCGGAACTTGTGAAACCATGCTTGCCGAATCAGCAACGGCTTTATTAAAAGGTTCACATTTACCAAATATCCAATTGGTTGTCGTACTCCCTTTGGGTAAACTCTCGTAGAGTGCAGATTGTTCCATGTAAGGCAACAACCAAAAGTGAGGCGACAAAAGTTGTCCGCCGGGGCAACAGATTGACCCGTTAGAACGTGTTGTCCGCGCCGCCAACCCCGGCAATGCGTTCAATGCCGCATGGTAATTATGCAGCGCAATCCCATACTGTTTTTGATTGTTGTTACATTGTATTCGCCTTGCCGCTTCGCGTGCTGCCTGCACTGCCGGAAGCAGCAGAGCAATTAACACGCCGATAATCGCAATCACCACCAGAAGTTCTACCAGCGTAAACGCGGAGAAAAGTAAAGAATGGGAATTGAGAAGGTTAGAAAATCCATTGCGATTTTCTTTTAATTCTT
>JAISBG010000872.1 GCA_031266315.1 Planctomycetaceae bacterium
CTAACTCAATTAACTTGTCTTTGGTGTCATTCTTCATCCAAGAATGAATCTCTGAACATAGCCACTATGGAAGTCACTTGTCAACAAATGCACAGGACTTTTTTATAATTTTAATATGATTTTTCACATTGCTAATTCTTCCCCTTCTTGAAATGATCATGATTTTATTTGACTAATGGGAGTTTTGTTCCAAAATGATCAAGTTGTTCCGGTTTGAGAAACCAGAGATTGGATTGTGAACGTCCCGGTCCGGCAAGATCACCTTTGACCTTGCGTTTGTTCGTAAATTCAGACTTCGCCGAATCGTCGCAACCGCAAACAATTCGGTCATTCCATCGGCAAAAATCGCCAATCACTTTTAAATACGTACTTCGCGGTTCGATTCCGGCGGAATTTTGGGGCGAAAATGTTTTGGGAAAACGCCAGAAAGTTCCGTGCATCGTCATCAGAAGTGAATCTTCGCCGATACTGCGAATCCGAGGCCATTCCGTATGCCAGCCGTGTGCGCCGTCGTAAGTGTGTGACGCTTTCGGCAACCGGTAAGATGTCCATTGATTATTGTGAAGCACCATAAGAATTAACGAACGATAATCCCAGCCGATACTCCAAATCGGATCGGTTTCAGGATTGTCGTTACCGTAAATTCCGCCGGGTCCTGTAACTTCGGTAAATTGGTTACGCCGGACGAGTTGCCAATCGCCGCCGGTTTCAGGTTTCCATTCGGCGAGAGCACCGCTTTCGATTGTCGGGTCGGTTAAAACACGTTTGTCGTGATCGCCATTGTTCGCGTAAACAATTCGTCCTTGCCCGGAGTAGGAACCTTTTCCGTGATAGCCGGGCAACTGCGATTTCAAAACCGAAAGAAACGTTTCATCGGTGTAACCTTTTTGAATATTGTTACCGTCCCGAATCCAACCCTTAACAGCAAGCGAATTGACATCAACTTCGTAAAGTCCTTCTTCCATTGTTGTGAAATAAACTTTGTTTTTTGGATCGGTCAAATGTCGGGCGGTTGCGGTTAAACGACCGGGCATGATTTTTGGGGAAACAACGCGAACATTCCGTTGTTCGTCAATCAAATACGTACCGATAATGAGTTGCTTCGATTCCTGATGAATCAAACGGTTTGCGTGTGTTCCGCCGACAGATTCCGTGCGAATAATCTGGCGGAGTTCAGGGGTGATTTCGTACAATTTATCGCTGGAACCGTGAGGCGAATGAGGACCGTAAGTGATTGCCCAAAGCCGATCCGCCCAGAAAACCACCGCACCGGTTCCACATTCCGCTTCGTCATTGAACATTGCCAAATGCGGATAAATCCCGGAAACTTGTTTCGGTTCTTCCGCAACAGAAATAGAATGTGTACAAAAGCAGAAAATTAAAACGACAATAATTCGAGATAAATGTTTCATTTTTAATTGATTGGTTAATTTTGCGGTTGTGTTTCTGTATGAGAAAACTCGGACAGATTGAAATCAACATGCTGTACCCGTTGTGTTCCGATAACGTATCGAAAACTTCCGTCTTTCGCCGAACTTGGAATTTTATAGGGACAAGGATTAGGCGTTTGGTTTTCAGGTTGCGGGTTGGGGTCGTTCCAATTGATAAACACCGTGTATTCACCGGGAACAATACCCGATTTTTTACTGTTTATCAATGAAAGTGAAAATTTTCCTTGCTCATTAGTTTTACCAAAAGCGGCTTCGGGCGTCAATGCGGAATCGGCAACCGGCTGCAAAAGAACAACAATATCTTTCAAACCTTGACCGTCCAACGTAACCGTTCCGGTAACTTTCGTTGTCCACTCGCCGCAACCCGACAAAACAAGGAACATAAAAATAAAAAACAATGTAATATTTTTGTACATAATAGATGGAAATGAAAAAAAAAAATTTTTTAAGGTGTAACTTTCGAATTTACGTTAATTCGATTTATGACGACACGAACAAGTGTCATAAATATTACGAAAATTACGGAAAGGATACATTTTCACCGTCGGCAATAGCACAAAGTCTACCCCAAACACCGATATTTGGAATTCCTCCCGCATCGCCGCCGCCGACATTGATATTAAATGAAACAAATCGAACAGAAGCATCGCCAACCGTAACATTCATTCCTCCCGTATGGTAAGATGCGGCAGCTCTGGCACAATTATGGGCATTACTCGTTGCATTTGCCGAATTGATTGTTGCCATACATGTTACGAAATCATTTCCAATAAACGTTGCCGATCTTGGAGCCATGTTGTAGATATGATTTCTTGGAACACTTATCCAAAATGTATTTCGGCGTAAATCAACTGCTTCGTCGCTTCCGGAACGAGCCTGTTTGATGAAATGCCGTTCAACAAAAATTGCCGTATTCGATGTTCCGTCAGTTAATGAAGCAAATGATTCCCAAATTTTCATACCGTCACGCGGATCAATGGTAGTTGATTGATAGGTTGAAACCGCATGGAATATGCCGCGAAAATTCATGTGAGCGTTCCAGCCGTTATCATCCCAATAGAAATCGGCATTTGCTGCCGATGCGGTGCTGTCACAATTAATTCCTGCCACACCGCGATAAGAAGTGGTATATTGGTTCCAATGAGGAGTATATGCTCCGTTCCATTCTTCTGTGCTTGGAATTTGTAATGTTCCTGCTCCGGTATCGCTGGGACATTCATAAATATTCATCCGCAACGTTGTAATTTCCCGATTCAATCCGGGCGGATAATTTGTTGCATCATTATTGACAAGTGATGCTCGCGGATTGTATTTGTCGAAAACAGCCGTTTGTTCCATGAACGGTAAGATCGAAAGTCCCCACATTGTCCTGAATGACCAAAGGGAATCGATACTCGTACCAATTTTAACCGCACCCGGAGGAAACAACTGATGTGTGTCATGGTAATTGTGACAAGCAACACCCAACTGTTTCATTTTGTTGGAACATTGCATCCGTCTTGCGGCTTCCCGCGCCGCTTGCACGGCTGGCAACAAAAGAGCGATTAACACGCCAATAATCGCAATCACCACCAGAAGTTCGACAAGAGTAAAGCCAAACGGTGAAGAAAGAATTATTTTTAATAATTTTGCGGAAATGTTTTGGGAAAGCCAAAACTTTTCGCTCTCCGTTCTTACCTCTTCCCTACATACGGCCCCCCCCCCCCTGACTTTTCCATTTTAACATTTGA
>JAISBG010000066.1 GCA_031266315.1 Planctomycetaceae bacterium
TTTTCCGCAAAATTCTTACAACTCATTCGTTCTTCACCGTTCGGCTTTACGTTGGTCGAACTTCTTGTGGTGATTGCGATTATCGGCGTGTTAATCGCTCTTCTGTTGCCAGCCGTTCAAGCAGCCCGCGAAGCGGCTAGACGCGCAATGTGTACGAATAACCTCAAACAAATCGGAATCGGGATTCACAATTTTTCTGATTCACGCCGTGCTATTCCGCCGGTTTGTATCTTCGCCTATCGACCAACTGCTCTGGTGTTACTCTTGCCGTTTGTCGAACAAACCCAATTGTACGATTTGTTTAACGAAACGGATATTTTTCAGAAATATCCGAACACGGTTCGTTGGATGGACGATAATTACTACGATACTTATATCGGCGGTAGTAGCGCAACTCTTGCTGTTGAACGGCGAAAATCACTCAATGCGCTTTCCATTTATCGTTGCCCTTCCTCTCACAGCGGGAATGTTGATAAAACTTCTGGAACAATGAGAGGTCCCACCGGTGATTATGTTGTTCTCGTTACACGAACAGATCCTGCCAATACCAGTGTTGATACGGGAACAACACGGGCGTGGTGGCACACTTACAATCGCGCAACAACAACCAGTACCGATACCGGCAGCAACTATGCCAATCCGTCACTTTTTTTCAGTCCGTTTCGGCTTCCCGTATTGACTTTTGGTAATCCCGCCGCTGATGGTTTTACGCTTTCGCATGATACTATTGGCGGAATCACCGATTGGGAATATCGTGACACAATGGCATGGTGGTCTGATGGAACATCGAACCAACTTTGTTTCGGTGAAAAATTCATTCCGGCATGGGCAATCGGTTCAACAACAGGTAATTCCAATTACTGGGACGGTGCATGGTATCAGACAGGGAACAGTATTTCGGCTTATAATGTTGCCCGCTGTGTTTGGAATACTCCGCGTTTGTTTGGGCGAAGTCCGAATGATTCCAATCGTGCAACCGATTCCGCTCCCAACGCTAGTGATGAAGCAACAGAATCGCTCGGCAGTTCACATCCGGGAATTGCCAATTTTCTTCTTGGCGATGGTTCTGTTCGGTCTATTGATGTTACAACCCGACCGATGATCATGCTTTATCTCACCAACACACAGGACGGAAATGTTGCCGCTTTACCATAAATTTGATTAGGGACATAAATAAAATAACGTCCCACAATTTCTGAAACAATCAGAAAAAATAAATTGTAGTAATTATTCATCGGATTGTAATTGTCGATTTATTTTCACTGCAAAACACGCAAAAAAGGGTACGAAAATTTTAGTTTCGCACCCTTTTACATAATTTTTTTGTGTTTCGTGTTGTGTTTTCTAGTAACAATTAAAATGGTTGTGTAAGTCAAATTTACTCACTTTATTTGCGTACAAGGATGTTGTTCTTGTGTCTTTGTTCCGTTCGGGATAAAATGTTGATAGAAAATAATGATAAAAATATTCGTCTGATAACGATTGGATATAAATTGGGTATAAAGATGCACATTAAAATCTGCGGAATTACAACACCGGAGTCAGTACGGCAATGTTTTGAAGCCGGAGCGGATATGATTGGGTTGATTTTTTATCCGCCGAGTCCAAGACATGTTGACGTTTTGAAAATTCGTGAGATTCTGGATGCGGCGGAACCGTTTCGGCAACAAGGACGCCAAACGGTTTTGGTTGTCGTCGATTCCTTGCCGAATGAAATTGATCCGCGTATTGATTTTGTACAATTACACGGTTCTGCTTCCGGTGAATTTTCGGCAAAACGGATTCAGGTTGTTAAAAATCAGCAAACACGAGACCGCCTGCTCAACGAACCTGTAACAAAGATATTGGATAATTCTCTTTATCTTCTTGAAATGTCGCACGGTTTTTTACCCGGCGGTAATGGTGCGGTTTGGAATTGGTCGGAAGCAAGGGAATTTTGCAAACGATTTTCAACTTTTCTTGCAGGCGGTATTACGCCTGACAATGTGCTTGACGTCATTACTCAAGCCCAACCATACGGAATTGATGTTTCCAGCGGTGTCGAATCTTCGCCGGGAATCAAAGATTTTAATAAAGTACAACAATTGATCAAAAAAATAAAAAAAAGTTAAAAAATTTCATAGCGTTCCCTTCACAATGTAGCCGCAACGGGGTTATACTGTTAGAGTATTTGGAGAGTGCTTAGTAACCTCACTAGCGGCGACATTATCCACCTGAACAACATAAACTATATAATGCAAATTCCATGAAATATTAAAAAAAAATAAAAATCCAGAGATTTCTATTGATTTCCGATTCCGTTTTGCATAAAATTTGAATCTGATTTAATTGCGATACGTCATTCTTTGCCGTATTGTGTTGCGACAAGCGAATCGCAATGATTTCAACGAAACCTTGTATAAGGAACATGACAGTGAAAAACTTAGTTACATGTTTGGTCGGATTTTTTGCCATGTTTTTGGTGAAATGCCAAATGTTAAAATGGGCAATCGAGGGGGGGGGGGCAGTATGGGGTGAAAAGGAAAAATTAAACGAAGAGATTTCTCTTGACGAACACAACTCTTCAAATATTTTTTCTTTGATTCGTTCTTCACCGTTCGGCTTTACCTTAGTCGAACTTCTTGTGGTCATTGCGATTATCGGTGTGTTGATCGCACTTCTGTTGCCAGCGGTTCAAGCGGCGCGCGAGGCGGCAAGACGAATGTCTTGTACAAATAATATTAAACAGAATGCACTTGCGTTCCATAATGTTCACGACAGGATCAAACGGTTTCCATGCCAGCGCTATGATCCACAATGGCGTTCTTATCAATGGAATGACGGCGGAACGATGAAAGATTTACACAATCTTTATCAAAATTTTGGTTTTCGGTGTCTGCTTCTTCCTGCTTTGGAACAAGATGCCATTTATCAGGTACTCGTTGCCGGTATTACCCTGACCGCTCAAACGACTACCGATGGTAATCCTGTCGCCGGAACCCCGAATCTCAATAACGATAACACAGGAAATGGTCAGCCTTTTCGTACAAAAATCAGTTCATTTATCTGTCCTTCCGAACAAAACCAAAAAATTTCAGAAGCACCGGATGCCATCGGTTCTTATCTTGCCAATCGCGGTGATGCATGGGTTTATGATGATTGGCGATTGACTCGCGGTATTTTGGCAGATGGACGGTTCAATTCCGTTGCAATAAGCACAATCGGCGACGGAACAAGTAATACACTTCTTCTTGCCGAAGGAACTGTTGGTATTGCAAACAGTACACAAATTGTATCAGGTATTGCCTTATCGGATACTTCAGGAACTACTTGGGCGGCAAATGATAATCCGCAGCATGCTCCTTCGGAATGTCTGGCTCTTGCCGGAAACGGCGGTGAATTTGTTACAGGAACTTATGTCCGTGACAATCAGTATCATAAATGCCGCCGTTGGTTCCATCCGGGTAATCAGTACAGTATTTTCTTTACGATTCTTCCGCCGAACAGTCCTTCTTGCGGCGGCGAAACAGGTGGTTTTTTTTCGGCTTCCAGTTACCATTCAGGAGGAGTTAATGTCGCATTTTGTGATGCTTCGTCCCGTTTCATCTCCAACAATATCAGCACCGGAGATCCTTCGGTAAAACATCAAAATCGTGCAGGCGCAACGGTCGAAATTACCAGCGGAATCCGTGAAGGTAATATTGTAGCAAAATCACCCTACGGAATTTGGGGAGCAATGGGAACACGTGACGGCGCCGAAAATGTAACGCCTTAAATCTTTATTGCTAATCCGACAGATTTGTTTTCACACTGTTTTTACATTTTTTTCAAATTTATTCATTTTCAAAAATTAACGAGGTATTACTATGAAATTTGCTTCATTTTTTTCTTCCGTCAAAAAATCTGTAAAGAACAACTGTTTTTACGGATTTACACTAGTTGAACTTCTTGTGGTGATTGCGATTATCGGCGCGTTAATCGCACTTCTCTTGCCGGCTATCCAAGCGGCACGGGAAGCCGCAAGACGTATCGAATGCGCCAACAAGATCAAACAGATGGCTCTTGCCGCACACAATGTTCATGACAAAATCAACCGGTTTCCGTGTCAGCGTTACGATCCGCATTGGCGTTCATTCAAATGGAATGACGGCGGAACAATGAAGGATTTAAACAATTCTCAACAAAATTTCAGTTTTCGGTGTATGCTTCTTCCTTATTTGGAACAAGAGGCTGTTTATCAAGTGTTCCTTTCCGGAATTGAAAAAACGGCTCAAATAACAACCGACGGAAATGCTGTTACGGGAACAATTCGAATTGACGACGACGGTAATACCGTTTTCCAAACAAAGATGCCGCCTTTTTTATATCCTTCGGAACGAAACCAAAATATCTTAAACGATAATCCGCTTGGGTTTGTCAATTATTTTGGCAATCGCGGTGATGCATGGGTTTACGATGATTGGCGGTTAGCACGCGGTATGTTTTCAAGCGGACAATATTGTATCATCGGTATTGAATCCGTTACAGATGGAACGAGTAATACCGTGCTTCTCTCCGAAGGAACGATTGGTTTGAATGCGGGAAGTAAAGTTTTATCTGGAATTGCCGAACCGACATGGGCGGCAAATGATAATCCGCAACATACGCCGTCGGAATGTTACGCTTTTCGCGGCGAGAATGGCGAACTGAACGCAACGAATATTCGTACAAACCAATACCAACGCGGTCGGCGTTGGGCGCATCATGGAAACCAATATAGTATGTTTTTTACGATGATGCCGCCTAATTCCCCTTCTTGCGGAGCAGAAAACGGCGGACTCTTTTCAGCCGCCAGTTATCATCCGGGAGGCGTGAATGTTGCTCTTACCGATGCCTCTTGCCGTTTTATTTCCGAAACAATTTCCTGCGGAGACCTTTCGGTAAAACACAATATTGAAATTACAAGCGGTGTCAATGAAGGACAAGTAAAGAGTGAATCTCCCTACGGAATCTGGGGCGCAATGGGAACTCGTGCCGGAGGGGATTTCGCCGGTTTTTAAATTATCGGTTCATTATCGGTTCGTTAATTCAATCAATTTTCACTTTACTCAAAAATTAAAAACATGAAAAAAATATTATCGTTCATTTTTATCGTATTCGGTTTTACGATGTTATTCATCGGGTGTTCTTCCAATGCCCTGAAAACAAATTTTATCGAAGGTGTTGTTACGTTGGACGGAAGTCCGGTTGCCGATGCGACCATTACTTTTTCGCCAAAAGGAAACGAACCGGTCGCCGTTGGAAAAACGGACTCATCTGGAAAATATACGCTTTCGTCCCTTCAAGGCGGTAGGAACGGACAAGGTGCTTTATCCGGCGACTATTACGTTACAATAAAGAAAATGATCAATACCGCGCCAAAACCGACAGAGGAAGAACTTCGAAACGCCTCTGAAAAAGGTATTGATCTTACAATGAAGTATCCTTCGAAAATGGAATATGTTATTCCTTCCAAATATGAAGACAAAAAAACTTCCGGTCTTGAAGCAACCGTCAAAGCCGGAAAAAACAAAATTGATTTCGACTTAACGTCAAAATAAAAAACTCAAAAGGTCAATGAAAATTTTCCGTTATACTGTGTTAGTCATAAAATTGGTATTTTTATAACTATTCAGTGTAATTTTTGTTAAAAGTTTGCATGACTATTTACTTTTACTTAATAGGTATAAAAGCGGAGTAGCCCGATAGGGCTTAATTTTCATAACCGCAGGGCTTTGACCTGCGGTGTAACGACAACCAGCCTACTGCCTGAAAGGCAGAACTTAATACAGTAACGGGTTAAAATTCTGCCTTTCAGGCAGAGGTGTCCTTGGTTTGTAACCGCAGGTCAAAGACCTGCGGTTACGAAAATAAAGCCCTATCGGGCTATTCGGTGTTTCGGAATCAATCAGGAAAATAATTATTTAGAAACTTGAAAAATACCAAATACAACCTTAATACAATATAAAAAACAAACAACGATCTGTTTTCAACTGTTCAATTATTAAACCACGCATTGTTTGTAACGAATTATTAAAATGAGTATTGAAGTCAAAAACATAACAAAACGGTTTGGCAAGTTCACGGCGTTAAATAATGTGAGCTTAAAAATTCCTGACGGTGAATTGGTTGCTTTGCTTGGTCCTTCCGGTTCCGGCAAGACGACATTGTTACGAATTATCGCCGGTCTCGAAGAGTTTGAACCGAATCAGAACGCCGATATTTTGTTTCAGGACAAAAGTGTTGTCGGCAACAGACTTGCTGAACGAAAAGTGGGATTTGTGTTTCAACATTATGCTTTGTTCCGTCATTTGAAGGTTTTTGACAATATTGCTTTTGGACTTCGTGTTCGGCGCGGCAGTAACCGGCTTTCACGCACGAAAATTCGTGAGCGGGTTTTGGAGTTAATTCACTTGATACAACTTGACGGTT
>JAISBG010000076.1 GCA_031266315.1 Planctomycetaceae bacterium
CAATCACCACAAATGAACGCTATTATCGCCAACGTAAAAAATCCTACGAAGGATAAATTACTTAAAAAAAATATAATAACAAATAACCCCCCATTGACTGAATCACAATTGCTAAAAACCTTGTTTTTTAAATTTTTTGTACTTAAAAAACAAAATTTACAAACATTTTTAAGTCAAAGATTAGGTTTTTAGAAGTTGCCGTCAGGATAAATCAGAACACGAAACATAAACAAGTAAATCATTACCAAAATTTAAGGAGATATTTTTATGATGAAGTATATTATGACTATCTGGAGTGTTGTTATACTTTTGTTCTCTTTTTCCGGTTGTGGCGGAAAAAAATTGCCGTCGGATTTACCGAGATTGAATCCGGTATCCATCACTATCATTCAAGATGGAAAACCGCTTGCCGAAGCGTCGGTCACACTAACACAATTGAACGGTGCGGCAAAGTGGTCTGCAATAAGCAACACCAATGCCAATGGTGTTGCTAATAATTTTTCCACAAATGGAATGTATAAAGGTGTTGCGGCGGGAACATTCAAAGTGTGTATCAGAAAAGTGGAAAGAGAACGGGAGAAGTTTGATATTCCGCCTGAACCGACAGAACCTGCCGAAAAATACGCTTGGCGTCAAAAATATATTGACCGCGCACCACCACCCAAAGAATACGATTTAATTGAGAAAAAATATTCTGATTTAAAAACCACACCGCTTGAAATTGAAGTTATTGCTGGTAAAAATGAATTTTCCTTCGACGTAGGAAAATCCGTCCGTATTCTTTACAAACGGTAAAAAATGATACAGAAAAATACCGATTGTTTCGGAATTTGGGGGAACCTACCACGGCGTAGCTGCAACCAAAGGTAGGCAACCATTCTCCTGAAAGGCTTTCACCTACGGTCATACTTATGAAACAATTAGGTTTGGCAGTCCACAATTTTCACGATACACACAATGCATTGCCGCCAATAAATATCAGTTGCGGTCGTGTCTCTTTGTTTGTTTTATTGTTCTCTTTTACGAAACAGATTTCTCTCTATGATCTTGCCTTCACAAGTGATGACCGTTGGAGTTGTGGGGTGCAATATGTGAACTGATAGTAGTGACCGTTTGGAACAATTACCGATTGATAATTTTCAATTTGTAATCTATAATTTGTCTTTCCATACGGTTACTGCGTTATCATTTCGTTCCCGACTGCTGTAAACATGACAACGGATTACATTAATTCCTGAACATAAGGAAAAACAAATAGTTACATTAAACTGTTACAAACCCTTTAACAACACAAGGAACAAAACATGAAACCACAACTTTTTTCAATTTTGATTTTTTTCTGCGGTTTGACCGTAATTTTTGCGACGGAAACGCAAGGACAAAATAATTTGCAGCCGGTTGGTTTGCAAGTGGAGTATCAAACCGAACCACTTGGAATCGGCACGAAAACACCGCGTTTCAGTTGGAAATTGTCTGATCCGAATTTCACACAAGGACAAAAACAAACTGCTTATCAAATTTTTGTTGCAAGTAATAAAACGTTACTGTCGGAAAATAACGCCGATATTTGGAATAGCGGCAAAGTTGAATCCGATCAATCGGTTTTAATTCCGTACAGCGGAACAAATAATTTGAAATCCGGTTGCGAATATTATTGGAAAGTACAGGTTTTTGACAAAGACGGAAAGCCGACAACGTGGAGTGAACCGGCGCGGTTTGTTACCGGACTTTTGAATCCGTCGGATTGGGACGGCACGGCGTGGATAAAACATCCGTCGGCAAAACGTACTCAACATCTTTGGTTTCGCAAAAATATTCATCTCGACAACGAACCTCGCGCCATTTTCGTACATGCCGCGTCGCTCGGACATCACGAACTTTACATCAACGGTCAAAAAGTGGACGACAGCGTTCTCGCTCCCGCATTGACCAACTTTCAAAAACGACTGTTTTATGTAACTTATGATATTTCCAAATTGCTCAAAAAAGGCGATAACACGATTGCCGTTTGGTTCTCGTCCGGTTGGGCAAGTTACGATTGTTTCAAACTCACGCCACTTTTACGAATAAAGATTAACGGTTTGGACGCTGCAAATCAAACGGTAACATTTAACTCGGATACGACATGGCGTTGTGCTGTCAGCAACAGTGCCGATGTGGTTGAAATTTTTACGTTCAACAATAACGGCGGCGAAATTGTGGATGCGCGCAACGAAAATCCTGATTGGAACAAACCGGATTTTGACGATTCCCAATGGGAAAATGCCGCAACACAAGATTACAATATTGAACTCACATCGCAAGATATTCCGCCGTCACGTATTATTGAAACGATTCCTGCGAAAGAAATTATTGATCTTGGCGACGGCAGATACAAAATTGATTTCGGCAAAAATTTTACCGGTTGGTTGAATCTCAAATTTCACGGACTTTCCGCCGGAGACAAAATCACGATTGGTTCCGCCGACGATGAGAAAACATTTTGCGATTTCAATATCCGTAACTTTTTCATTTCGTCCGGCAAAGACGGCGAAACATTTCAAAATCGCTTCAATTATATTGCGGGACGTTACGCGAATCTCGAACTTGCCAAATTCAAAACGAGCGGCACGATTGAAAACGGTGTGATTGAAATTGAAAAAGCGATTTACGGAAAATTGGACGAACCCGCCGCAACAGTTGACGCAACCGAAGCCGTGAAAAAAATTGTTACCGGCGGAACAAACCGTATTGCTGTGAGCGAAATTACCAAAGCGGTCGGCGACCCAAAGTATCAATTTGTAAAAACGTTGACAATCAATTATAAAGTGGACGGCAAACCGCGCACTGTTTCAGTAAAAGACGGCGAAACGGCGGTTTTACTGTACGACGAATGGAAACAACCGCCGCGTTTGGAAGATTGCACTGCCTACGCGGTGAGTACCGATTTGAAACGAACAGGGCATTTCAAAAGTTCCAATGAGTTGTTTAATAAGATTTACGAAACAGATATTTGGACATTTTTTGCGAACACACAGGAAGGTTACACCTCCGATTGTCCTCATCGTGAACGTTGCGGTTACGGTGAAGTGGCAACCGCATGTTCGTGGGGACTTGGGTTGCCGAATCTCGATGCGGGTGCGTATTACCGGAAAGTTGTCCGCGATTGGATTGATGTTCAAACCGATGACGGTTGGGGACGACACACCGCGCCGCAACCAAACGATGTTCATTACGGCGGCGCGATGTGGAGCAGTGCGGGAATGAATGTTGCGCAACATCATTATCAACATTACGGCGACAAGGA
>JAISBG010000246.1 GCA_031266315.1 Planctomycetaceae bacterium
AATCTTCATGATTTTTCTCCTTTAAATAAGAGATTTAAAATGAACAGATTACGTACATATAATCTGTTTTGGTTGTAAAATGCCAAGCCGAGAAACGGCAACAGAATATCGCTCTGAGATAGGAGCGACACGGTTATAAAAACAGGTTTATTCCCACCTACGAAAGTGGTGCATTACATAAAATGCAATGCTGAATTATACCTATAGAATCAATACGCGACGCTCCCTTGACGGGAGCCACGCAACTCTATTGATTCTACAGTAATCTCCTACCCGGAAAATCCGGTCGTAATGTAGAAAATTACAGTTCGCCGAAGCGATTTTTATAACTGTTGACGTACTCTATTTTTTTAACACCCGAACAAAAATCCAGGCAATTTATCTATCAAAACGGAAAAAAATGACCTCCAAAAGTCGAAAATTAATAAAGACATAAAATATAGTATGGTTATATTATCGAAAATTTAAAGACTGTCAATCACCCCACCTCCCTTAAAAGAACAAAAAAGAGAAAATTTTTAGTTTTTTTTTAAAAAAATTCGTAATCATACTGCGTGATCTCTGAAATTGGCATTTTTGAGGTACTGGTTATTTACCCAGTAGGATTGCAAGTTTTTTCCTCCGCCCTGCAAGGGCAATGCGTAACATGAGTATTTCAGTGGAAATTTTCTGATTCTACCGGATTAGGTGTTCAAGTATTGATAAGTTCTGCGGACTAGGAATCTTACGCAAATAACATTTACCTTTACTTTGATTCTTTATGAACGGTTTACTGTTTTTCGTATCAATCCGGTGAATCGTTTTCTCAAAGAATAATGTAATAAGGTTTTGAATTTTAGGTGAATCTTTGCTGCGGAGGTTGTTTTGTTAAAAAAATAAGGTAAAAATAAGGTTCGTTGAAACGACGACAATTAATATCTCATGTTACGCAGAGGCTAATTTCCTTCGCCCCTTTAGGGGCAACGCATAACAACCCACCGCAACGCGGTGGGTAAGTCTCTCCCCAGCAATCGCCCTGAAAGAGCAATGGATTAGTGGAGAGTGGATAGTTGATAGTGGAGAGTTAAGTTATGACTTCGCTTGCGTCCCCCACTATTCACTAATACACTGCCCTTTCAGGGCGAAATTTAGGAGTGTGCTTTACCCCACCGCGTTGCGGTGGGTTGTTACGCATTGCCCTTGCAGGGCGAAAACTTGCAATCCTACTGTGTTGATGTATATTTTACCGACTTTTTTATCTACGGTGCGTAACAGGAGTTATATTATTTTGTTTTCGTTTATTGTTGGTTATTTTATGATATTAAGGAGTTAGTAGTACCTTGTATTGGCATCGTTTTAATAACGGACTTATTCTTTTGGCGGAACCGATGAATTGGATGGAATCGGTTTCGTATTCTATTCTTATTCCTTATGGTCCGGTTCTTGATCCGCCGGAACTAGCGGGTTTAGCGAGTTTAAACTGTGAAATGATGTCGCGCGGAGCCGGAGAACGCAATAGCCGTCAATTTCTTCAATCTCTGGAAAATCTTGGTTGTGAAACATCTGAAATGGTTGCTCATCTCCATACGGGTTTTGGTGCGTCAATGTTGTCGGATTATTTGTTACCGTCGTTGGAATTGTTAGCCGACCAGATTCGCCGCCCGCATTTTCCCGAAGAGCAACTCGAAATTGCCAAACAAGTTGTGAAACAAGACATTTTTTCACTGGAAGACGATCCGCCGCGCCGTGTCATGTTGGAACTCCAACATCATTTTTTACCCGATCCGTGGGGGCGTTCAACTCTTGGAACTCCGGCAACTATTGACCGTATCGAAATTGATGATATTCGGCGGCAACATCGTCGGTATTTTCAACCGGACGGGACAATTTTGAGTATTGCCGGTAAACTCAATTGGGAAGCGGTTCGCGATAAAGTCGAAGAACTATTTACCGACTGGAAACCGCAATCGTTGATTTTACCGGAAGAAAAAATAATTGGTTCGATGTCGGTTCATCTTCCGAGTGATTCGTTACAAACGCATATTGGCGTTGCTTTTCCGTGTGTTCCGCTTCGGTCGCCGGATTACATGTTGGCGCGGAGTGGTGTTGGAATTTTGAGCGGCGGAATGAGTTGCCGGTTGTTCAATGAAATTCGGGAAAAACGCGGACTTTGTTACAATGTTTACGCGTCCTATTCGACACTCAAAGACCGTGCCGGTATTTATTGTTACTGTGGAACCGGAACAGAACGCGCTCAGGAATCTCTTGAGGTTTTGATTACGGAACTCAACCGGTTGCGGTTTGGAATTGACGACGGCGAATTAAACCGTTTCAAAATTCGCGTCAAAAGCACACTAATTATGCAACAAGAATCAACCGGTTCTCGAAGCGGAATGATGGCGCAAGATTGGTATCACTTGGGGCGTGTGCGAACATTGAATGAAATAGAATCAACGATTAACTCTCTGACAAAATCAGCAATTAACAATTATTTTGCCGAACACCCGCCGGGTCCGTTCCATATTGTTACACTAGGACCGGAACCGCTTCATCTGCCGTTTTCCGTGTAAAAATAAAATAGTTGCATAAATGGTAGGCAACCTTTCGCTATTTGCTAAAAGGTTGCGTCGGCGTATTCGCTGACAGCGAATCAGATTAACGACGGTAAATGGTGTTGCCTTCCGTTTTGGAGTCGAGTAAAACTCAACCGGCGCGACCGCCCAGCGGGCGGGTTGCCCACCTCTTTTCGCGTTTTTTGTGTGTTTCGTGTTTAAAACGAACTTTTCAATGCTTGGACACCTAATCCGATAGAATTAGGAGTTTTTTAAAAAAACTAAAAATTTTCTCTTTTTTGTTCTTTTAAGGGAGGTGGGGTGATTGACAGTCTTTAAATTTTCGATAATATAACCATACTATATTTTATGTCTTT
>JAISBG010000437.1 GCA_031266315.1 Planctomycetaceae bacterium
TCAACAACTTTCTCCCTATTTTTCGTAAAAACTCTTGCGGGTTTACTAAATCCCTTCATTTCTCTGTAAATTTAAACGGACATCTCTAAAAATACATTTTTAATTTTTTACCACAGAGAGCATTAAGAGGAGACAAAGAAAATTGCTGATTCTATCGAATTAGGTGTCTAGGCATTGAAAAGTTCGTTCACAGTCGGCTATCGCCGACGCGACCTTTTAACAAATAGCGAAAGGTTGCCCACCTGATTATTTGACGATTCCGGTGGGAAACACCTAATCCGGTAGAATCAGAAAAATTATCTCTGTGTTCTCTGTGGTAAAAAAATATTTTTAGAGATGCCCACTTCATTGTCGTTGCGACGGACACACCCCATTGTCTTTTTGGAATAATCAAGTAAACTATTAACGCAAACTAGCGTTTCAAACAAAAGTTTTATTTTTTTACCTTCCATTCCTTCAAATTAAATACAGCAAAAAATGAATATCAGAATTAGTATTAGTAAGAGCCTGTTTTTTTCCGGTATTTTTATGCTTATTCTTTTCGCTCAATCCGGTTGCGGACAGAAACAAGCACAAAATTCCGCCGATTCCGCTAAAAGTTCTAAAACAGAAGTTATCGTTGACAAAGTCGGTCAAGAGGATGTTCAACTTTATATGTATGTGGTCGGACGTACCGCACCTTATAAATCGGTTGATATTCGGGCGCGTGTTGCCGGTTATCTTGAACAGTTGTTTTTTGAATCCGGCGCGATTGTCAAAGAAGGTGATCGTTTGGCGTTAATCGAACAGGATCAATATCTGGTTGCTCTTGACGCCGCCAAAGCGGAACTTGCCGTCAATGAAGCCAAAGCGGCTCTTGCCAAATCCAATCTTGACCGCGGTAAAAAACTCGTTGACTCGTCAACAATTACAATGGAAGAATTTCAATCCCGTCAAGCGGAATTTCAAACAGCGCAAGCCTCAGTGGAACTTGCCAAAACTTCGGTTCGCCGCGCGGAACTTGATCTCCAATACACCGATCTGAAAGCACCGATTTCCGGTAAAACAACCAAAAACCTCGTCGATGTCGGCAACTTTATCAGCCCAACCGGTAATCAATCCGTATTGCTGTCCATTGCTCAAATGAACCCGATTTATGTTGATTTTTTCATCAGTGACCAGCAATTTATTGATCTGAAAGAACGAATGGGATACAGTGAAAAATTCAATGAAGCCATCAATTCTATTAACGAAAAAAACCAAACAAACGAAAAAAATCAAACAAACAAAACCGAGTCCAATGCATTCAAAACACCGGAAAATCAATCGCAGGTAACCAATGACGCGGGAAGCGTGGATCGCGGAACATTTGATGTCGCCCTCTCAACCGGTGTTGATGTGTTGTCTGCAGATTTTTCGCTGAAAGGTAAAATTGTTGCTTTAGCGGATAACCGGATTACTTATGAAACGGGACAGATTACGCTTCGGGGAGAAGTACAAAATCCATTGCTTCATATCAATGACCGCGACGACTACATGATTTACCCCGGTCAGATTTGCCGTGTTCGGATTCCTTATGAAAAGGTTAAAAATGCTGTCCTGATTCGGGAAAAAGCCATTCAGACGGATCTTGATACGAAATACGTTCTGATTGTCGAAAAGGGAATGTTCACACCGACAGACTTGTTTAATCAACCAATCAAGGGCAAAGACGGTAAACCGGTTCCGGCTTATGAAGCGGAAATTGTGAAACGGCGGGATATTAAAATCGGCAGGCTGTTGGATTCTCAAATGCGGATTGTTCTGGACGGTCTCGAACCGAACGAAACTTATATTGTCGAAGGACTCCAACGTGCCAGAATCGGTATGGAAGTGGCTCCAACCACGCTGGAAGAATACAACAAACGCCGTGCCGCCGAATCAAACGGAATCGTTACAAATGGAACCACTCCTAATGAAACAAAAACTACTGCCGTTGAAAACGAAAATTCGGAAACAACGGTAAAGCCGGCAGAAGTTTCCAATGAACCGCCCAAAACGGATACGGTTGAACCAAAGGACAATAATCCTACATCCGAATCTCAACCGTAAAGAGATATTCCTATCCTAATTTTATGTCCTCCAAAATATTTATTAAAACAAAAACTAGCCATGACTCAATTACATTCTTTTTCCGGTACACCGTTTGATATTCATGTTTCTTCGGAAATTCCGTGTCCGGTAGCGGATTGGGAAAACGGTGTTATCCGCGCCTATTCGCAGGAAGAACAAAAAATAATTCGTAATTGGTATGTCGAACGGGGGTTAGTAAAACCATTGGAGGAAATAGTCGAATCACAAAAACAACAAAAGAAAACAAAGAAAGTAACTACAAACCGTGTTCCTCTTTTGAGTAACGAAGAATTTGATGAATTTATGACTATTCTTGAAGAAAGTCGGCATATAAGCAACCGGTCAAAATCCAGATGACCATTTTGCGCGCGCCCGCAAAATGGTTAACATTGGTTCCGGCGCAAAAACGGAAAATTCCATTTCAGAAGAACATGTCCGAAAAACTTTGAAAGCATCAAAACGTTCTATTAGCACGTGTTCAAAGGATACGGCTAATACTTAATAACTTTTAATTTACCGCGTTATAACCTAGCGTGTCAAACAATATTGAACCATGTTTTCCCATTTTTTCATTGATCGTCCGATTTTTGCTTGTGTTGTTTGTTTGGTGATTACCTTGCTTGGGGCGGTCTCCATTCCGTCGTTATCGGTAGAGCAATTTCCAGACATTGTTCCTCCGACGATTTCCATTTCGGCGACCTATCCCGGTGCCAGTGCGGAAGACGTTGCGAATGCGGTGGCGATTCCGCTTGAGGAACAACTCAACGGTGTTGA
>JAISBG010000453.1 GCA_031266315.1 Planctomycetaceae bacterium
TTCGTTCCAAACGGAATTTGCTCCCGCACGAACTCACGCAACGGAAACACAAGCTGTTGTAGCGTAATTCTCTCGTTATTGAGAAAACGCCAAACCGCCTGCGTTGTCGCAAACGACGAAGCCTCGCCTGCCGGAATTACTGCTCCAGCGGCAATTGCCTGATTGTGATGTAAATGCTGAACGATCTGTGTAGATACTTTTGGCAATCATCAGGTGGGCAACCTTTCGCTATTTGCTAAAAGGTTGTGTCGGCGATAGCCGACTGTGAATTAGATTAACTACAGCCAATTGTGTTGCTTTCCGTTTTGGAATCAATACAGAGTCAACTGGCGCGACCTTTCAGCGAAGGGTCGCCCACCTCTTTTCATGAATTTTCGTATGTTGCGCGTTTAAAACGAACTTTTCAACGCTTGGACACCTACATACAGTAGAATCAGGAAAATTCCACGGAATAATTATAGAATATTATGCGGTTGCCGCCTTATTGTTTTGATAATTTTGGCAAATAGCGGTATAAATTTGTTCAAATTCCGTGTGATTGGCAAACGAAATGATCAATTTTCCTTTGCCTTTTTCATTTGATTGTGTTAATTTGACTTGCACACCGCCAAGCCGTTCACGGAAATCCTGCTCAAGTTGTATGACTTGTTCGCTTTGTGGTGTGTTTAAGCGGTTGACCGGTTGTTTTACGCCGTTTTCATCGACGATTTGCCAACCGTTTTTAGAGGGGTCGGGTTGTCCGGATTCAAGCAACCCACGAACATATCGCTCCGTCTCCCGAACACTCCAAGATTCCAACTGAATCCGTTCCGCCGTTTCGATCTGTTCCCACTTTTCAAGCGGAAGTAACGCCCGAACATGACCTTGAGTTAATTTTTCTTTTCGAACAGCATCTTGCAATTGCTGCGGCAAATCAAGAAGCCGAAGCAAATTGGTTACTGTTGACCGGTCAAGTTCAAGCCGTTTGGCTAATTCCTCATGAGTTCCGCCATACGCCTCCAGATAATTCGCAAACGAAACAGCTTTTTCAATGGCGTTAAGATCTTTACGTTGAATATTTTCCGTCAACGCAAGTTCGATCATTTCCCGGTCGCCAACCGTAAGACAATGAGCGGGAACTTCGCTCCAACCGGCACGCATTGCCGCACGGAACCGGCGTTCTCCGGCAATAATCTGAAAACGTTCTCCGGCTTTTCTCACCACAATCGGTTGAAGCAAACCGTGAACGATCAAACTTTGGGCGAGTTGTTCGAGTTCCGTTTCGTCAAATTCCTGACGCGGTTGGTAAGGGTTTCGATCAATGAGCATGATGTCAATTGAATAAGGCGTTTGCGACGCCAAACGTTGTTGCAACATCCAATCAGCATCAACATCCGAGCCGGAAGTTGGAGAAGCGGGAGAAGGAATTTCCGGTAAATCCGATTCCTGCTCACTTCCGCCAACACGTCCCAACAACGCTTCAAGTCCACGTCCTAATCGTTTTCCTTTAGTCACAATTCGTCCCTCCATGCAAAATTCGAGAAATAATATTACCAACCAACAAGCGGATTATCTTAAAAAACAAAAAATCAGTCAAGGGCAATTTTCCGATTCTACCGGATTAGGTGTCCAAGCATTGAGAGGTGGGCAATCCGCCCGCTGGGCGGTTGCGCCGGTTAAGTCTTCATTTTGCCGTCATTAATCTGATTCACTGTCGGCGAATACGCCGACGCGACCTTTCAGCGAAAGGTTGCCCACCTGATGATTGCCAATTTATGATTGCCTATGAAATATTACCTATATTTGACGATTCCAGTGGGAAACACCTAATCCGGTAGAATCAGAAAAATTCTATGTGTTCCGTGTTTTAAATTTAAACACGGAATACACGGAAAGGTGGAAAATGAGGTTGCGAAAAGGGATAACCCCGTGCTGTACTTCGTTTGCACAGGGTTATCCCTATTCAAGTTCTACGGACTTAAGAATCGTGAGCAAATACATTACCTTCACTTTGATTCCTCGTGAACGGTTACAAACTTGTAATCCTACTGTTTTTCTGAACGACTCACGGTTTTTCCGTGATGTTGGTTGTTGAAAATATGAGGGTCAAACGGGTCTTTTACCGAATTTGTTGTTGGCGGTAAATCACGTAACGGCAAGTTTTGTAACGACAAATTAGGCTGGTCAACAATCATCGCGTTACGAAGTGTTGGCGGCAAAATATCACTTTTCGACGGAACCGCATCTTTCTTTTCGTCGGAATTGGTTGTGCTGTTGTTATTGTTCTTTTTTTGATTGGCGGATGGCGAGCGGTATTCGTTTGGTAATTCCTTCGCCGCCAACCGAACCCATTGAACAATATTGTTATATTGAGCCGACTCAACACTAAACGCCGCTTTCGTCCCGCCATGATAGGCAACCAATACCGAAAGTAATTGGCTTTCCGTCGGATAATCAAGATCAATCCATTGGAGAACAGACCGAAGATTACGATAAGTGGTGTTGCCGTGCGTATGACTGGGAATACTAAGTTTGAACTGATTTTCACTGCTTGAACCATGGCAATCAGCGGCGGCACAACGTGAAACAAGAACCGGTTGAACCTTTTTCGCAAAAGAATTAACAATCGGTTTTGGAATTTCGTTCATCAAACGGCTAATTCCGGTGTTGTCCGACTCTTCCGAAGAGGAAGATTGAGAAAACTCCGTCCGAACACCTGATAAACCGGTTGGTTCCGAAGTTGGATCCTGCAATGTTTCCAAACGTTTTCGGATAACATCGGCTAAAACGGAGTTGGGAGCCGCTTGCAACGCCCGTTGATATTCCGCGATACCTTGTTGCGTTAATTTGTTATTGAAACACCATTCCGCCAGTTTTATCAATTCGTTGCAATCCCGATCATTAACGTATCCTTTTTTGTAATGATACACATCTTCTCGTGTTGCTCCGACAAATTCCACATTGGCAACAGGAATAGACATTGTTCCGAAATTGGTTTTGAGCAAATATTGTTTTCCATCGTTTGTTGCGGTTCCTTCTGTCAGAAAACCGGTTCGCAATAAATAAAACTGCCCTTTTTCCGAATTAGTTGGAGCGGTTCCTGATTCATTTGATTCTTTTGGTTCTCTTGATTCTCTTAATTCATTGTTTTTTTCCTGTGATTGATAACCGTCCCAACCGGCGGGATTCTGGGCATTGAGCGGCAAGGCAAACACACAAACAAACACGCCAATAAAAAAACATATTTTCCGGCATAAAGACATTGCTAATATTTTTGTCATTCTCATTATTTTACCTAATTGTTTTGCTCAAAATTTGAAACTACTGAAAAATTTCGGCGGAGGAATCATGGCGAAAAACAATTTTTCTGTCAAGAGTAATTTATTGTTTTCTATTGGTCTATTCTCCGCTTGCGTCCCCCAACTATTCACTATTAACTATGATGTTGTATTGAGTCAAGTTTTGAATATAATAATTGCTTTTTGGTGCGTATCAAGATCAAAAATTGCTGATTCTACCGGATTAGGTGTTTCCCATCAGAATAGTCAAATAATAGGAATATTTCATCGGCAATCATTAGAGTGGGCAACCTTTTGTAGGTGGGCGACCTTTCGCTGAAAGGTCGCGTCGGCGATAGCCGACAGTGAACCGGATTAACGACGGCAAACGGTATTGCTTTCCGTTTTGGAATCAAATTACC
>JAISBG010000461.1 GCA_031266315.1 Planctomycetaceae bacterium
CGGAAAAATTGGGGAAAAAATCCGCTTCGAAAAAGAAAAAAGAAAAAAAGAATCAGAAAACTACGGATACCGCCGCAAATATTTCAACAACTCCGCCTGATATTGCAGAAGAATCTGAATCGGTAACAGTAGAGGCTTCGGCAGAAGTTGTTTCGGAATCGGCAACGGAAACGGAAACAACTACCGAAATAGCCGAAGTATTGGCAGCAGAAAATGCGGAAAAAACCGAAACTGAAAAAGTTGAAGAAACGGAAGAAGTTGTTAAAACGGAGAACGTTGAAGCCGAAAAAGTCGAAACAGAATCAGTTGAAGCGGAAATGGCAATTGTTTCCAATACGGACACTAAAACTGATGCCGGATTGGAAACAATTACCGCTGAAAATTCCGTGATTGAATCGCCGAATAATGAATCCCAAGACGCGGATGTTCAGGCAGTTACGGAGCAGTTCCAGCAGTGGAAAGAGGCTCAGGAAGAACAAGGTATTCCGGTAATCCGGTCGCAAAAATCGTTGAAAAAGAAGAAAAAGGAAGAACTCATCAAGAAAAAAGATGAAGCCAAAAATAAACATCAGGAACATTTTGAACGGCAATTTAGTGATTATTTTGATTTTACCGCCGGACTTCGGAATTTTCCGGCACACCGGATTTTGGCAATCAATCGCGGTGAACGAGGTAAAGTGCTTCGTGTCAAAATTGGTCACGATGAAACGAGACTTTTTGATTCGATTCGGGAATCTTGTGTTCCCAAAGATCATCCGCACGCTGATTTTCTGACCGGTTGTCTGAAAGATGCGCTCCGTCGATTGGTTGTTCCGTCCATCGAACGTGAAATCCGAAACGATATGACAGAATTTGCCGAAAGACAGGCGATTCGTGTTTTTAGCAGGAATCTTCGTCATTTACTGCTTCAGCCGCCGCTTTACCGCAAACGGGTTCTGGCTCTTGACCCCGGTTATAAACACGGTTGCAAAATGGTTCCGTTAGATGAATTTGGAAACGTGTTGGATTTTGAAACGGTTTATCTTGCCGGCAGTGCGGAACGCAAGGAAAAAGCAGTTCAAAAAATCGTCAACATGATTCAAAAGTACAAAATTTCGGTGATTGCCATCGGTAATGGTTCGGGAAGCCGTGAAACGGAAGAGTTGGTGTCGGGTATGATTGCATCGCGTTTTGCCGATACGGAACTGGCGTATGTGATTGTCAACGAATCCGGAGCCAGTGTTTATTCCGCCAGTCCGATTGCGAAAGAAGAATTTCCTGATTATGACCCATTGCTTCGTGGAGCGGTTTCTATCGGACGGCGGCTTCAAGACTCGCTCAACGAATTGGTTAAAATTGACCCCGCCAGTCTTGGTGTTGGAATGTATCAGCATGACCTGAAAAACAAGCATCTCAAAAATACACTTACCGATGTGGTTGAATCTTGTGTTAATTTCGCTGGTGTTGATCTTAATACCGCAACACCGGCGATTTTGCGTTATGTTGCCGGTTTGAACCAGATGACGGCGAAACGAATTCATGAATACCGGTTGTTGCATGGACCCTTCCGAAGCCGTGACGAAATCAAAAAAGTTTCCGGTTTAGGCGAAGTCGCGTTTACTCATGCGGCTGGATTTCTCAAAATTCACGACGGAACAAACCCGTTAGACGCAACTTGGATTCATCCCGAAAGTTATCCTTTAGCCGCCAAAATTCTTGAAAAACTCGGTTTTTCTGTAGATGACCTGAAAAACAACGAAAAAGTTAAGGAAATCGCCGCCAAAATTGCGGAGGAAAAAATCGGAGAATTGGCGTCTCGATTGGCAACAGAATTGGGAGTTGGACTTTTCACGGTGCGAGACACACTGGACGATCTTTCCCGTCCCGGACGTGACCCGCGTGAATCGTTACCGCCGCCGATTTTCAAAAAAGGAATCTTGCACACGGAAGACCTGACGCCGGGCATGGAATTGACGGGAACGGTTTTGAATGTTGTTGATTTTGGGGCGTTTGTCGATATTGGTTTGCACGATTCCGGTTTGGTTCATATTAGCCAGATGACTGACCGGTTTATTCGGGATGCCCATGAAAAAGTTTCGGTTGGAGATATTGTTCGGGTTTGGGTGGTCGAAGCTGACCTCAAACGAAAACGTGTTTCTTTGACAATGCGTCCGCCCGGAACAGAAAAACAACCCAAACCGGAACATCTGGTTGAGCCGCGTCGGGAATCTTACCGGAATGAACAACATCACGAACGATCCGGTAATCAACCTTCAACAGAAAAGAAACCGTTCAAACAATCGTCTGAACATCGTGATCCGCAACAACCGGAAAACCGCCGCACTGAAGGGACTCGACAAGAGACTCGACCGCAAAATGAAACACCGAAAAGCCGTGACGGAAATCAAGCCCCGCATAAAGACAGTTATCGTCAAGACAACCGCAACAATCGGGACAAAAACCGTCATAATCGCGGCAATCACGGCGGCAATCATGAACATGGAAACCGTGAACATGACAATCGTAACCGTCCAAAATCATTTGTTGCAGCACCTAAAACGAAAGAACTCAAACCGATTTCCGAAAAAATGAAACAAGGCAAAGAAGCACTCCGTAGTTTTGGCGATTTGGCTCAATTTCTTGGACGAGTTCAGATTACTGATCCGACAGAAGAAAAGAAACGGAAAAAAGAAGAACAATCAACAAAAAAAGAATCAGAAAATTCATAACATTATTTTCAAGATTCAATGCTCCCGATGCATTGGCAAGAACCTTGCCGTTCATCGAAGCCGCCTTTTGAAAAATATCGAAAATAACACTCATGTCGTATATCTGTGTTCTTTTTTCAAATCAGTGTAATCTGTGTGCTAAAAATGAAATTGCTGTTAGATGACTCCGCAATCCTACTTGACCATTGACGAATTCCAATAATCCATTAAAATAAGACTTTGTTATTGACGATTTGATAATTCAGATTGATAATCGGAAAGTCAAGATAAAAAAATGATTTTTGGATGGGTGCCCGAGTTGGTCTATGGGACCGGTCTTGAAAACCGGCGAGTCAGTGATGGCTCCGTGGGTTCGAATCCCTCCCCATCCGCTTTTTTAAGCAAATACCAAATCTATTAATTAATAGCCCATGTTACGCACCGTAGGTAAAAAAGTCGGTAAAACATACGAAAAATCGAAAGAGGTGGGCGATCCGCCCGCTGGGCGGTCGCGCCGGTTGAGTCTTCATTTTGCCGTCATTAATCTGATTCACTGTCGGCGGGTACGCCGACGGCGACCTTTCAGCGAAAGGTCGCCCACCTGATAATTACTTATGAACTCAATCCCCCGTGTGCTGCACTTCGTTTGCACGGGGTTATCCACGTTAAAGTCCTACGGACTAAAAATCATGAATAAAAACTTCACCTTGACTTTCATTCATCTTAAACGGTGACTTTTGACCGACGGGGCAGAACTGGAGTTACCTAACATTAAAAATCTAGTGAATCGTCGAAAAATACTAGGCATCTGGCGTTTTTGCGATTATCTATTTCCTTTTCCAAGATTATTTTTCCAGTGGAACCTCCTAAACTGTATCATTATGTCAAGGCAAGCGGTCTTGTCCAACCGGAATTATTAGATGAATTTCTTCAGAAATTTGAATCCGGCGTTCTATTACCGGCAGAAATAATAGTTACGCAACTTGTTGATCGGAAACATTTACAACATCCGGCTCATTTGAGTTACGGAATACGCCGTTTGACCGAAACGGTTGAAGACGACAAACCGCTTGATTCTTCCGATGCTTCTCTGGACGGGGAAACGGCAAACCATGACCGTAATCTAACGATGTTGGATCGGCGGTTTGCGGAGGAATTGGTTCGGAGCGGACTGCTCAACGATTGGCAAACACAACAATTATTGAATGGACGCACAAAATTTACGCTTGGCGATTACTGGATTTTCGATGCGATCGGGTATGGCGGTTACGGACATGTTTTTCTGGGATACGATGAACGAGGATATGTTGCTCTTAAAGTGTTGCCGCTTGCCCGCGCAACACCGGAGTTGACCAAACGATTTTTGCACGAAATCGAAATTCAAAAGAATTTTGTTCATCCGAATCTTGTTCGCTATTTTGGTTCGGGGCGTGACGGCAATGTTCATTATATGGTTCACGAATTTATTGACGGTGGCGATTTGCGTGAACTTTTTATGAAGGAAGGAATCTTACCTATAGAAATTGTTGCGCCGATTCTTGGACAGATTGCGCGGGGAATCCATTATTTGCACGAAAATAGTATTATTCACCGTGATATTAAACCGGCGAATGTCCTTTTGTCGAGTGAGGGAAAAGCGAAACTGACCGATATGGGGCTTGCGGTTCCGTTTGAACGGAATTTCAAAGACCCGATGGTTCGGATATTCGAGGAAAGTAATTTATTGGAACGTCAAATTGATTCCGCATCAAAAGCAACCGAACGAGTTGCCGGTACGGTTGATTATATTGCTCCCGATCAGATTCGTAACCCTTCGGAGCCAACACCGGGTTGGGACATTTATTCTCTTGGCTGTACTTTGTACCAGATGTTGACTGGTTCCCTGCCGTATCCCAATGGCGATGTCAAACAGAAATTTCGTGACAGAATCAATTTTGATCCGAAAGACCCGCGAATTTTCAATCAGGCAATACCGTTTGATTTAGTTGATTTATTGCGCGGAATGTTAGCGCGGGAACCGTATGAACGAATTACAACAGCAAAAGAAGTTGCCGACCGTCTTGAAGTTTGGGCACCGCCAGACGGCTTGTTGGCTTATCTGGAATTTACATAATGATATAAAAAAATAGAATAGCCCGATAGGGCTTTATTTTCATAACCGCAGGTCAACAACCTGCGGAACGGGAACACCAACAATGCTGCCTGAAAGGCAGGATTTTAGATTTTTAAGTTTTAATTTTTTTAAATTTTTTAAATAATACCTTAAAATCCTGCCTTTCAGGCAGAGTTGAGAGGCGGCGATTTCCCGCAGGTCAAAGACCAAAAGTATCTACACATCTTTTTTTTAATTTTTTTGGGTCGAGTGGTGTGAGAAACAGCTCTTTTCCTGTTTGAGAGAATTTGTTAAGATTCTCTATGGTATTA
>JAISBG010000472.1 GCA_031266315.1 Planctomycetaceae bacterium
CAATCAATAATCGCTTGGCAAGCAGGTCCATCTCCAGTACCGACATTAACCGTTGTTCCGTCATTAGCCGCAACAGTAGTTGGATGAAACCTCAAAGTTGGAAGAACAAAGGCTCCAACGAATGATCTATTGTTACGATGTGCGACATTGGTTTCATCTTTAACGCAATAATATCTCCACCAATCCCGTGTGTACCATGCACTGCCGCCTGCGTTATTTTTGGCAATCACCGCAACATAATCAGACAAGGGACCGCAAGCAGTTCCGCCGCCGAGTTTGGCACCGGCGGAACCATTCGATGAAGGACATCGGTAAACACTGACACTTGCCATTGCGTTCATCAAATCATCGGGCAAACCGGCATTACATTTTCGTACATTTGTGTCGGGCGGTGTTACAGTGTCCCTTGCTCTGGTGTACAAATTATATTGTAACGCCATTTCATGAACCGGCATTGCTTCAAGAAATGGGAAAAGAAACACCTGAATTGTCGGACGGTCTGCGAAGAGACAACTCGGCGGCAACGCGGTATTGGTATCGTGAAAATTGCGTACAGCGATACCAATTTGTTTCAAATGGTTCGAACACTGCATTCTCCTTGCGGCTTCGCGTGCCGCCTGAATTGCCGGTAGAAGCAACGCAATTAAAAGACCAATAATGGCAATGACTACCAGAAGTTCCACCAAAGTAAAACCGAAAAAATAATTGAATCTTTTTTTCATAATAAAAATCCTTTACTAAAAAATTGAACGAAAAAGATTCTTGTGAACGTTAAAGAATTGTTTTTGTTACGGACGTTTTGGTTCACCGCCGTCCCATGAACCAACCGCTCCCCAAACTCCAAATGGTGAAGGACCCGAACGGACACACGAAGCCGTTTGGTCTCCCCAGTCAATCGTATTCGTGATAAATGAAACACTTCCGTCGGCAAAGGCAACATTACAACCGGTGCTATGACCACTTGTCGGCGGAGCAATAATTGGATTACCGTCGGCGTTACCGGAAATACAACTCGGTGAATTGGGCGGCAGAATGGTATTGAACCATGTGAACGGGCTTCCGCCGTCAATCTATCGCGTCGATGGTTTTCCACCTATTACTGTAATACCGGTTTTGTAATAATTTTTGTCCGATGTCTCAATACATTTTTGTGGCGTAAAAGTAGAATCTTCACAAGCATTATAATTATTGTTTGGGAAAACACTGGAAACAGAATGAGCAATGTTTTCTAAAAGCGGATATTTTGTTCCCGATGTGTAAACTCTGTCTGGTACATGACTTAGCCGTTCACTGATAACAACAGTATTGCTGGTACCGTCAGTAATACTTTCGAGACCGACACGAACTTGGGGTTGAAAAGTTCCGCGTGAATAAAAAGAGTTCGTTTCTGTTGTAAAATTTCTGTTTTCTAATGGGTAGGGGGCGTAATCACCGGCACTGCACATAATAATTTCCGCGTCCGCAAGTCTCTGTTCCCCATTTCATCCCAAAACCATCAGAGGGACAGGTAATACCCGTAACTTTATTGTGTCTGTGTCTGTTCGCCCAACTATTTTGGCTTGAAATTGTTTGTGCAATATTTTCGTACAGCGCATTCTGTTCGATGAACGGCAAAATGGGTACGATAAAACTGTAACGTCTGCCGGAATTTGTTGCGGAAACTGGGATTGCGTCAGTTCCGTATGGCAGGTTTTGTTGGTTGACATCGCAATGGTTGTGCATTGCGAGCGCAAGTTGTTTGATTTGGTTGGAGCAAGTCATGCGTCTTGCGGTTTCCCTCGCGGCTTGAGCGGCAGGCAACAGAAATGCGATTAACACACCAATAATCGCAATCACCACAAGAAGTTCGACTAACGTAAAGCCAAACGGTGAAGAACGAACCAAAGAAAAAATACTCGAAAAATTATGTTCGGCAAAAGAAATTTCTTCGTTTAATTTTTCCTTTTCCCCATATACTGCCCACCCTACTTATCTTCGCCATTTTAACATTGGGTTTTTCACCGAATTATTGAGAGTGTTTTTCGGCGAATTTTTTGAAGCGGTTTCAAAATTTTTCATCATCATGTTCCTTTCGCTGAAAGGTCGCGCCGGTTGACTCGTCATTGACTCCAATCGGTTTGCCCTTTTAAAAAATAAAATATTCTGTTATTAAATCAATACGAAAAGAAAAGCATTGCCTGTTGCAATTCTACTGAATAGACTGCCGATATTTCCGGTAAATTATCGAAATGTTGCGTAAAATATTTTTATCTCATTTATGTTTGGTATTTTGTTTTTAGCGGGACAAGAATTGCGTTTTACTCTATGAGGGGTCGTTAAATAATTTTGTTGAGAGATAGCGTTCACCACAACTTGCCGCAACGGTAACAATCGTTTTGCCGTGATTTTCCGGTCTTGCCGCAACACGAGCCGCAACCGCAACATTGGCTCCACTGCTAATTCCAGCCAGAATCCCTTCTTCTTTCGCCAAACGTCGTCCCCAAAAAAAGGCTTCCTCCGTTGTAACAGTTTCGACTTTGTTAATAAGCGATGTATCAAGATTTTTCGGAATAAACCCCGCTCCAATCCCTTGAATTGCATGCGGTCCCGGATGTCCGCCGGAAAGAACCGGCGAATCGGAAGGTTCTACAGCATAAGCAACAATATCTTTTTTCTGCCCCCGCAAATATCGCGTTACTCCGGTAAAAGTCCCGCCGGTTCCAATTCCCGTCAAAAAAATATCAATTTTGCCGCGAGTGTCCGCCCAAATTTCCGGTCCGGTAGTTGTTTCATGAATTGCAGGATTGGACGGATTTTCAAACTGTTGCGGTATCCAAGAATTAGGGTTTTCCTCCGCTAATTGATACGCTTTGTCAATCGCCCCCTTCATACCACTTGCTCCGGGCGTCAACACAAGATTGGCTCCAAGTGCTGCAAGAAGATGCCGCCGCTCTATACTCATCGTTTCCGGCATCACCAGTGTTAATTTCAAACCATTCGCCGCCGCCACAAATGCAAGAGCAATTCCCGTGTTACCGCTTGTCGGTTCAATGATTTCCGTTTCGGGATTTAAGATTTCCGAATTTTGAGCCGCTTCAATCATCGCACGCCCAATCCGATCCTTCACACTAGAAAGCGGATTGAAAAATTCAAGTTTCAACAAAACAACCGCATGCGTTTTGGGAATAATTCGACTCAATCGGACAAGCGGTGTATCAAATGTCGTTTGCGTAATCGTGTCGTAAGTTCGGTTGCGACTCATCGGTCAACTCCTTTCTTAAAGTAACTTCTTGTATGATTAACTAAAAATTTATTTTTTGACAGGATTGACAGAATTTACAAGATAAAAATTAAATAAAATCTGGTAAATCATGTCTATTTTGTCAAAAAATAATTTTGCTATTTGTTAAAAGTTTTAGAAGTTCTCTATAGTTTATTGGGAAATGAAATAATTTTTTAGCAATTATTGCGCCAAAGGATTTTTATATCGGTTGGGATTTTAGTTTCTATTTAACAAATGTTAGTAATTTAATAAAATTGTGGTTTATAACGATGTCAAAAATCCTGTTCAAACCAACCACAACACAGTATAATACAATTTAACGCCGTTAAA
>JAISBG010000484.1 GCA_031266315.1 Planctomycetaceae bacterium
TTTAGCCATTCGGTCAATTTCGTTCAAAAGCAACGTTGCCCGTTTGTAAGTTGCAAAACGGCGTCCGAAACCAATTGTCAGAATCTGCGGGTCTAACACGGTTCTGGCACGGTCAATTGCTTCGTCCGCTTCGCCGCGCCGACGGCATTGCCGGCTGATTCTGCGCCGGACAAACGCAACAAGCAGATTTTTCAACGCACTATGAGTTTCCCAAAGTTCGCCCGGGTCAATTCCCTGAATTGCCTCCCACTCCTGAGGGTCGTAGGATTCTTCCGACCACGAAGACGGCAAATGACGTTCAAACAAGGTATTTATTTGCCACGCCATCCAACTGGGAACATGAACTCCGTTGGTAATATGACCGATGGGGACTTTTTCTTCGGGTAAATGCTGCCAAAGGCAATGCCACATTTTCCGCGAAACAACACCGTGCAGCGATGCCACCGCGTTGGCGTAGCGGGACATTTTTAATCCGAGAACCGTCATACAAAACGGTTCACTGTTGCTGCCCGTATCGACACGCCCAAGCGACATGAGATGACCGTGATCAATTCCGAGTTCGTCCCGAAGCGGACCGAGATGTTCTTCAATTAGGTTGCTGTCAAAACGATCATGACCTGCCGGAACCGGCGTATGGGTTGTGAACACAGTTTTCCGGGCAATATCGCTTGAAGCGTCGTAAAAACTCATTCCGTCGTCTTTCATTCGTTGCCGGACGGCTTCGAGAGTTGCGAAAGCGTTATGCCCTTCGTTGAGATGATAAACGCCCGGCGTAATTCCAAGAACTTTCAACGCCCGAATCCCGCCAATCCCCGAAACTATTTCCTGACGAATACGTGTTCGGTTGTTACCGCCGTAGAGTCGGCTTGTCAGTTGTCGGTCTTCCGGTTGGTTTTCTTCAAGGTCGGTATCAAGGAGCAATAACCGAACACGTCCGACGTTCATTTGACGGACTTTCGCATAAATTGTTCCGGTACGGGTCTGAATGGAAACGGTGATTTTTTCCCCTTTGGGATCGGTTGCCGGTTCCAACGGCAGATATTCAACCATTGTGTCAAGATATTCTTCCTGTTGCCAGCCTTTGTTATCGAGATGTTGTTTGAAGTAGCCTTGATTGTAAAAAAGTCCGACAGCAACAAGCGGCACGCCAAGACCGCTTGCACTTTTAATATGGTCGCCGGACAAAACGCCAAGACCGCCGGAATAAATCGGCACGGATTCATGAACTCCAAATTCAAGCGAAAAGTAAGCAACCGGTTGAGAACCAAGAACACCGACATTGCGTCTTGCCCAAGGTGTTTGTTTGCTCATATACTCCGACATTCGCCGGTACGCTTGATCAATTCTGGTGTAAAGAACCAATTCGGCGGCGCGGATTTCGAGACGTTCTGGGGTGAACTCACGAAGCAATGCAATCGGATTATGACCGAGTTGCCGCCAACGAATTGGGTCGAGCGAGCGAAACAGATTGATAACTTCGGGGTGCCAACTCCACCAGAGATTACTGGCGAGAGCCATACATTTATCATAAAGTCCTTGCGGTGTAATTCCGGCAAGCCGCCCTGAAAGATGCGAATCGGGGTTCGGATTCGTGGTGTCGTTTGGATACATTATTATTTTTCGGTTTGAAGTGAAGGTTGATGAAATAATATCGACCAAAAGTCGATTTCATGTTAATTCTACGAATTATATAAAATTACCAAATAAATTGCAAGTAAGGTTTTTTGGATTCCGGCAAGTATGGGCTGAAAGCCCTTCATCAGTAACGTAGGGCAACCGTCCTACGAATCGGACTGGAATTTTTGTTAAAAGTGAGCAATCATTAGGTGGGCAACCTTTTATAGGTGGGTGACCAACCTTTTGTAGGTGGGGGAACTTTCGCTGAAAGGTCGCGTCGGCGATAGCCGACAGTGAATCAGATTAATGTTAGCAAAATTATGACTCAACGGCGCGACCCTTCAGCGAAGGGATCGCCCACCACTTTTTGCCGACAGTGAATCAAATTAACAACGATAAAATTATGTTGCCTTCCGTGTTGGAGTCAATAACGACTCAACCGGCGCGACCGCCCAGCGGGTTTTTTGATAAATAGCCCACCTCTTTTTTAACTACGGGGCGGAATATGAGTTTATAACAAAAGATAAAATTTTCTGATTCTACCGTATTAGGTGTCCAAGCCTTGACAACACGAAAATTCGCGGAAAGAGGTGGGCGACCCTTTCGCCGAAAGATTGCGCCGGTTGAGTCGTAATTGAACTCCAACACGGAAAGCAACACCCATTTGCCGTCGTTAATCTGATTCACTGTCGGCTAACGCCGACGCGATGTTTTAGCAAAACATCGCCTACCTATTGTAAGAATAGATAAAACAAGGATTCTGGGAATACGGATTTTTCGTTAAAATCGATTTATTCTTCCAAAACTGTAAAGTCGATTAAACCGATACACCTATTAGAGCCGATATAACCGAATGAATCATTTGATTCTGGAAGAAACATTGTTTACAAGTAAAATAATGTTTTTTGTCTATTGGCAGAGGAAATTAAAATGTCTTGCAGAATAAACAGGTTTTATGTTGCGATTTTAGGTGTTGCCTTTTTTGCAGTTCAAGCGTACGCGCAACCGCTCCCAGTGGACAAGCAGACAAATCAGGCGGTATTACCGGTTCGTGTTGTCAACACCCATGCTCCTATTTATTTGGGACAGGACGAACCAACTACTGAACGGAAAGGTTTTGGTTTAGCGGATCGGTTAAAGCGGTTATTTACTAATTTGACGAAAGACGACGAGGAATTGGAGAATGCACCGCCGAGTAATCCACAAGATTCGGTTCGTTCTATTACTTCGCAGTCTGTTCCGACGCGACCGCCGAAACCGCCAACCGCGTCGGAAATAAAGCAATCTGTTGAGAATCCCGATCAACCCGCAGAACGCCGTGCGCCAGACCGCCGCAATGTCCCGGAAAAACGACGCGAAACGAACAATTCTGCCAATAATCCCGCCGTCAACAGAACGCCCGCGCCGCCTGTTGAAAATTCCGACCGGAATATTGATGCGAATGATTCGGAAGAATCAATCTTTCAACGCATGGGGACAATGCGTAAACAGATTTTCGATAAACAACATCTCAATGAAAACGCCTATTCCGAAAGGTTAAATACTCGCGATAATAATTATGATAATGTTCGGGAGCCGGCTTCCAATTCTCCCGTTCCAAGACCGGTTCAGGCGGGAATTTCACAGCGAACTCTGTCTCAGCGGACGGGGTTGGAGGAAACGGCTCGGACTCCGCAAGTTTCGACGGACGACGAATTGATTGAAAAGCCCGTCGAAATTGTCCGAACTGATCGGAATAGAATGTCCGTTCCGGTTCGTCCGCAAATGGAGTCCGGCGACAATGCTCATTTGAACGAGCCGATTCACCGACCTGAAGGCGAACGTGTTGCCGAAAGGAAAACGTCAACACGTGGCGGTTTGTCGGGAATCAGTATTGAACCGAATAATAGCAACGCCCGTTCCGCTTATCCGGCAACACAATCTCTGGATCAGACATCGCCAAACGAAAACAATTTATTGCGGATGGCGCGACCGCGTGAACAAGGAAAAGGTTCCGGTTTGGGAGAATACCAGATTGCTCCAAGAAATGTCAAGCCGGATCGTTTGGGGGGAAGAACAATCAGCACAGAACCGGAAACAGGGTTGCAGGAAACAGCGTTGCGTGAAACCGTGTTGCAGGGACATTCCGGGCAGGGACTCATCGGAAATTCAATCAATTCAACAGGGTTGGATCGGGAAAAGAAGTTGTTGATCAGTCCCCGACTCGAAGTGGAAACGGAAGGCGATCCGCGTGCGATTGTCGGTCAGGAAGCTCTGTATCGTAT
>JAISBG010000407.1 GCA_031266315.1 Planctomycetaceae bacterium
TAAAGGTTATTTTTACGAATTTATCAACTATTTTTCCAAAAACATTGAAAAAAGATCAAACTGCTATTGACTCGTTTTTGACATGCCGCTGAAAATAATAGAAACAAAAAATAATAAAAATATGTTTTTTCGTTTCATATATATAGCAATTTGATGATTTTTCGGAACTTTTTTCAAAAAAATTCATAAGGACTTGGAACTTGTATTATCTATCTTGCCTATGATTTTATCTATAATGCCTATTATGTCAAAAAAGATGTGTAGATACTTTTGGTTCTGCGTATGGGAAAAGCAGGCAAAATATGCTTTGTTTGAATTCAAATACAGCAATGGGCGGTAATCCCATTCGGGTATCGTGAAAGTTGTGAACGGCAAGCCCGATTTGTTTGAGGTGATTGGAACACTGCATTCGTCTTGCGGCTTCGCGCGCCGCCTGAATTGCAGGCAACAGAAGAGCGATTAAAGCACCGATAATCGCAATGACCACAAGAAGTTCGACTAACGTAAAGCCGAACGGTGAAGAACGAATGAGTTGTAAGAATTTTACGGAAAAGTATTGGGAAAGCAGAGATTTTTCCCTATTATTTCTTAACTCTTCCCTACATACTGCCCCCCCCCCCTGACTTCCCCATTTTAACATTTGACTTTTCGCCAAAAACATGGCAAAAAATCCGACCAAACATGTAACTAGGTTTTTCATTGTCGTGTTCCTTGTACAAGGTTTCATTGAAATCATTGCGAAACGTTCACCGCAAAACAATACGGCAAAAAAACGCAACGCCGATTCAATTATTCCAAAGTTTATAAAAAAAAACCAGAAGTCAAGAGAAATCTTTTTTTTGAGAAAATTTTGTTATTTTGGAATTTTCTAGAGTCATCACCAACAAGTCAATCAAAGTGGGCAATTCATCAAAAACTTCGTTGACGGGCAATGTCAATCCACTTTGCATTGCCCTTGCAGGGTGAATTTTTGGGGTGTGATTTAACCCATCGCGTTGCGGTGGGTTGTTATGCTATGCCCCTAAAGGGGCGGGGAAAAACTTCCAATTCTACTGTATATTTTGCCGACTTTTTTACCTGCCGTGCGTAACAGGAGTTATAGATTAAAACCATCGGAAGATGATATTTTTTTGGACGAAAGCGATTGCTTCGTAGAATAGGACGTATCCGAGAGGTTTTTTTCCGCAGTTGATTCTGGCACTACATTCCGCGCCGGGTCGCAACGCCGGAGGTAATGAATCCTGATCGTCCAGCGATACCTTGATTAACACCGTGTTCAGATTACTCGACGCCGCTCCGGCACTTCCCGTGTCTGTTCGAACTTCCGCACGGTCATGAATCTCTATCACCGTTCCGTAATATTTGACCGCCGGCTCCGTTGCCAACACAAATTCAACACGAAGTTTCGCGGTTGGGTCATTTTCTTTCATTTGCTTTTCAAATCCGGCAATGTTTCCCATGTGTTTTTCCGGCATTGCCAGTTCGAGTTGCCAAGGTCCCTCAAGATCGGCTATCTCCATCACATATTGCATTCGGCTAATCGGACGCTTTTCCGTAAGCCGCTGCTTCACGTCCCACGAAACAACCACCCCGTCCATCGGCGATGTAATAAATAAATCCGGCTTTTGACGGCGTTCAAAAATTTCCAGTTTTGCCTCCACAGTTGACAGACGAGTCTTTGCCTGTTCCATTTGACCAACCAATTCCGTTTTTTCATAATCCGTCAACCGTTTATCCTGATCTTGTTGTTTTCGTTGGAGTTCGGCGATTTTTTCAATGATTTCCTGCTGTTCACCGAGCAACTGGATACCGGCTGCGTCCAAGTCCGAACTCCGAAGTTCGAGAAGTGTTGTGCCGCGATAGGAAATTCCGTCTTCACCGATAAACGGTCCATGAACCTTCATATTGTGATCCACGAAAAGTTCTTTGACTTCGGCATCCAACGGCGAATAAATTTTTTGCCGTCGGGTTGGTTCGAGAGTTCCGTTGCAGTGCATTTGGAACGGATACGGCAAAAAAACCAACACTCCAACCAACATCAAAATCAGAATCGAAACCAAAACCGTCTTCGGCAACATTTTTGCCGTGAACAAAACCTTCGATTTTCCGATCAGTTTCCAAAGCGGCATCAGGAAAATACTGTGATGTTCCAACGCATTTCCTAAAGCGGAGCAGGCGTGTTCGGCGACAATTTCAACCCGTTTTCTCATTCGTTCCGGTATTCGGCTGTCTTCGATTTGTTCCACCAGCAACGCACCAAACGGAGGTTCTTGTTTTGTTCGCTTTGCCGGATCGTCTTCGTTTTCATTTTCATTTTCCGCTTTTGTTTTGCGGAACAGCGGAAACACGGCAATCATTTTCGTGTGGGCTTCATCGACATAATCTTCAATGGCTTTTTCGACTTGGGGGGCGAAATCCGACGTATCACCGGTGTACCAAATCGGCTCTCCCGCTTTGACAACCGAAGTGGCGAGTTTTCCGAGCAATCGCACGGTTGTTGCCCGTTTGTCCACCACATCTTGCCCGCTCACCGCCGCAATTTTACACCGTCCGCCGCGCCGCAACGCAATACTAACCCGATCACATTCAATCAATCGCCGTCCTTCATTGGCAATCGTGTAAGTTGTTGCCGGAACATCGAGACTTCGATGAATAGTTCGGGTAAAATCTTCAAGAAGAGTCCAAAGATTTTGACGTTCTCCGAAATTACGGAGTTGCCGATTCTTGTAGTATTCCGTAGCGAGAACACACACCTGAGACAGAAACCGCAGAAAACCGCGTTGTGTTGCCGAATTTGAATCGGCACGCTGAACAATTTCGACCAGACCGACGACTTCGAGTTCTGTTCGGATTGGGCAAAACACAAGAAGCCAATCAGTGGGATTCCCGGATTCTTCTTCGCCTTCAATTCCGGCGTGTGGCGGAATCAGTGTACCGGTTTCGGGACAGTGCAACATACGATAAAGAAGAC
>JAISBG010000549.1 GCA_031266315.1 Planctomycetaceae bacterium
ACTTCAAAAACGCGATAAATAAATCTATAAAAAATAACAAAAAGAAATATCAAAAAAATCTAAAAAAACTTATGACCCTAAAATTCCAATCCTGCCAAAAATATCAAATAAGAACCTAACGAAGTATAGATTAGGTCTATTTACAAAGAGCAAACGATTACGTTTTATCGTTTTAGGAGTAATCCGAGTGATGCGGTATGGGCGTTGGAATTTTTGCCGATGGTTGCGTTGTAATCAAGAAAAAGGCGAGAGGTTCGTATTCGGTTGAGCGCGATATTGCCGCCAAACCCAAGATCAAACAGGCTACTCCCAAGATTAACACTGTCAATACGAAACGGAATATTCGCCGGATTTTGGAAGTGATGATTCGCGGCGGCGGTGTTGTCGCCGGTTATTTTCAGACCGTACAACAATCGTCCCGTCAACTCCGCACGTTGGAACACGTAATCACCCGTAATACCAAGCCGTAACATTGTCCGTGTTAACGACGTTTTGTCATACGAAAGCGTAACACCTTCAAATCCGTGTTCAGTAAAACCATCTTGAGTCAGACGTTCCATGTCAAACCCTAATGTCGGTTTGACAAGAAATCGTTCCGAAATATCAACCGGTCGGATAAAATACAACGCCGCAGAAATCGAATTACCGTCGGTTTTTCCTGAAACGGGAAGCGGTTCGTAGGGAATGATTTGAACATTCCGGTTGATTTCATAATCTTGTATTCCGTAACCAATATATCCGCGAAGTTGAAGATTACGCGCGAAAAGATTCATGCCGCCGTAAAAACCAATTTGGAAATCACCTAAATCGGTTTTATTCAATGATTGTTTGTATTGACCGGAGGAATAACCGAACGAAATACCCCAGAGTGATTCTTTCGACGGCGTCGGCAATCCCATTCCCGCATAAAATCCCCCGCGACTGCCGTTTCCGCCGGGAGCATTTCCGTCGGCGTCCAATGTTGTGTAATTGTAATAAATATCCGCCCAAAGGTCATGGGCAAAACGCGGCTTCGACAAAGACCCTTTCGGTAACGACCAGTTTGGTTTCTTAAAGAATTTTTGTCCGCGTATTGTTTGGCGGTCTTGATCGGAACTTGTTTGATACGGGTTTGTCGGATTCAACGCTGTCCGGTTGTTTTCCAACATTAACGGCAAACGGTGAAATCCGATGTTTTCCATTGGAATGCGCCACGGTGACGAAAGAGCAAAAAGTAACGAGTTTTCACGGGTTGCGCCGGAGAGGTTGTCCAGACTTTGCTGGTAATATTTGTCGTAACCAATTTGCAACAGCGCATCGAAAACAATACGTTGCGAATCATTAACAGTACCGTCGTTGAGCAAACGGTCAATCAGAGTGCCGAGAGTTCGTTGGTTGGAGGAATTAACGTAATCGATTAAATCAGCGGATTTTGTAACTTCAACCCAAAGTATGTTTTCGTCATTCCAACCGGTTTGATTGAGTTTGAAAAACAGAGAATCCGCCATCGTCAATTCCGCAAAAACGGAATCCGCCGAACCTTGAATAATTCCGAATGTTTTCGTTCTTCCGTCGTAATTGGAAGCATCGGTAATTTTCAGAAGAACACCGTCTTCCATTGTTACCGTTCCTTCCGTAACAATAGCACCCGTCCCATTGGAAGCAATGCTCAATTCAATGGCGGAACCTTCCTGTAACCAAACGGTGTTGTTACCGAAATCAAGAATTCCGTCGTTGCTGAGTTTAACTTTGGAACCATTGGCGAATGTTGCATTGGTCTCGTATTTTCCCGCTCCGGCAAGCGAACTGCCGGTTCCGAAAACAAGAGATTGGGCAGTGATTCCGTTGAGTTGATTGTTGTTGATAACTTCCACGCCGGTCAGGTTCAATGTTTTTCCTTCGGCGACAAGAGAGGAATTGGCACTGATTTCAAGAAAACTATTTTCGCCAATAAATGTTAAACCGCCGTTTTCGTTACCGCTGCTTGAAAGGTTCAGAATACTCGAAGACGCTAATTTGAGACCGTTAATCTCCAAAAGTCCGCCGTTTGTGTTTTCAAAATTAACGGTTGTTAATTGGAACAAGCCGGAAGCAGATATTGTTCCTAAATTTCGGATTAGCCGTTCTTTGGAACTTCCCGCCGTATCAACTCCCGCAAAATGTACATTTTTCGCTGTAACATTTGAACCCGTTTTAAATTCCGAAGTATCTCCAAGAGCAATCGAAAGCGTGGAATCATTTCCGTTGGTTTCCAATGTTGCCCCGTTTTGCAGTTCCAAACCTCCGAAAAACAATCCATTATAATAATAGTATCCGAAATAGGTCATGTTTGACGAACTGTCTCCTTTCAAACGCAAAACACCGCCGGATTCAACGGTTGTTTTTCCCGAAGTCTGAATTCCGTAGTCCACAATGACAAGCGATTCTTTACCGCTTTCGGGAGTCATAACGGTAAAATTACCGTATTGTGTGAGGTTTTGGGCAATCGTGGTATGGTTTTTGACTCGTAATTCTTTGGCGAAAATTTCCGATTGCATGATGAGGTTGTTTGTTCCTTCGATCAATTCTCCGCCGCCCAAAAGTGTAATTGTTCCATAAACACCGGATTCCCCCGGTTTACTGACGATTGTCGAACCGCTTCCGCCGGTGTAATTTCCTGTTACGGTAAAACTTTCCGAAACATTTAATGACGTTCCCGAACCGGCAACCACTAACGAATTTAATTCCAATTCATTGCCGTCTATCATACTGATTTCAACGGAACCGTTCACAATGAGTTCTTTGACATCAAATACGGCATTGCCGCTCAGACCAACCTTACTTACCAGCATATTTCCATTTTCATCTTCGTTTTCCGAAGCGTTGAAGACAAGAATATCGGTTTCGATTTTGGAACCGGAAAATGTTGACGCGCCGTCGAACAGAATTTTTGGAGCGGCAAAGACTTCACCGCTAATATTGGAACCTTCCTGAAAACGAATTGTTTGGGCGGCACTAATCGTTCCAAGATTCTTCACAACACCGAGATCAAGCCCTTCAACATCTTCGCCGGACGGTTCGATGTTCAGCACTCCGGCGGCAATACTTAAAATTCCGGTGTTGGTAATTTCAAGCGTTCCTTTATTGCCGTATTTGTCCGTATCATTAAGCGTGCGGCTATTAGAAATCGAAACGGTTTCTCCGTTCCCAATTTCCAAATTCGCGGCAACAACATCGGAAATTACCGTAACAAAATAAAAAAACGAAATAAAACAAACTGGAAAAAAAAATGGTATTTTCATCATTGACAACACACGCCGTTCATAAATACGGCATTTTATAAACTCATTGAATTAGCCTGAAAATTTGTAATATTTCAGTGGAATTTCCGTTAAAAGTTGATAATACAATCGCTAATACGGTTATTTTAAATTGGGCAATATTTTTTTATCATATTTTGGTTCTTGTCGGAGCATACAAAAAAATCGGAACCGGTTCAAGAGTAATTTTCCTGATTTTTTCGGAATTTGATTGCCACCGGAAACAGAATACAAGTTGTCGTGCCGCAAAATGTTAGGTTGGGTAGAATACTGGCGGAAAAAATTACCAATTTTTCTGATTCTACCGGATTAGGTGTCTAAGCGTTAAAAAGTTCGTTTTAAACGCGAAACACAGGAAAAGAGGTGGGCTATTTATCAAAAAACCCGCTGGGCGGTTGCGCCGGTTGAGTTTGCATTGACCCCAGCACAGAAAGCAACACCATTTGCCGTCGTTTATCTAATTCACAGTCGGCGAGTACGCCGACGCGACCTTTCAGCGAAAGGTCGCCCACCTGATGATTGCCGATGAAATATTACCAATTATTTGACGATTCCGGTGGAAAACATCTAATCCGGTAGAATCAGCAATTTTTTAGGTATTCTGTATATTTTCTGTGTTCCCTTTATTGACGTGATTTTTGCAAAGAGTTATTATTGACGTTAATATTGATTTAAGGACTAAAAATGTTTCAAAAACATTTTTATTATATTCCCGTTTACGCTTTTGGTGTGAACAGTTACGAAAAAACAACGAAAGGAACAAACAATGGAAAAAACAAATCGACGCCAATTTTTGAAAAAAAACGTTCAGGTCTCTGCCGGAGTTTGGGCAGCTTATACGTTTACCGCGCCGACATCTCCCGCGCAAGGTCTGAAAAATGACCGTCCGCGAATTGGTATTATTGGTCTTGGTGGTCAAGGGCAATTTGATGCGAATCTTGCAACAGAATACGGCGATATTGTTTCAATAAGTGATGTGAATACTCTCAAATTCGGCGATATTAAAAAACGTCTCGGTAATAAACTCCGTGAAGATGTTGCAACTTATCAGGATTACCGGCAATTATTGGATCGTAACGATATTGATGTAATCATTCAGGCAACAACTGATCATTGGCATACAAAAATTAATATCGACGCTCTCCGGTCTGGTCGAGATGTCTATGGCGAAAAACCGTTTTCGTTGACAATTGAAGAAGGAAAATTGTTGCGAAAAGTGGTTAAAGATTCCGGTCGTGTTTTTCAACTCGGTACGCAACAGCGTAGTGCAAAACAAGTTATGGACGGTGGTCCACATCCGCGTCCATTTCAGGAAGCGGTTGAACTGGTTCGTAACGGCAGAATCGGTAAATTGAAACAAGTTTGGGTTGCGATTCCTTATCTGAGTATGAAGGGCGGTCCTTTTGAAGAACAAACTGTCCCTGATTCTCTCAACTGGGATATGTTTCAAGGTCAATCCCCTATGCGTCCTTACACGGCTCGACGGTATCATCCGTTTCGAGGTTGGTTCGATTATTGCGGTAGTATGGCTGCCGATTGGGGAAATCACCATTTCGATATTGCTCAATGGGGCATGGATACCGAACAAACCGGTCCAACAACCATCGAAGGACGCGGCTTTTTTCCCAACGAAGGAAAACCCAATTGTTTTGATGTTCCTGACCGGTTTTTTGCACGATTAAATTATGCGAACGGTATTGAAGTTTTATTTTTCACTTCGCTTTCCGCACGGTATAACTACGGTTGGCCCACCGAACCGCATGTCCCAATGTCTCAGGAACAACTGGATTGGATGTTTGGCAAAAATGTTTCCGATGAAGTGCGAACCTGTGATCGAAACGGTGTCATGTTTATTGGTGATAAAGGGCGTATTTTTGTCAACCGTGCTAATGTGTACGGTAAAGCGGCGGAAGAACTCGCCGAAAATCCGTTACCAAGTAACGCATGGCGTGTTCGTCCGAGCGAAAGCCACATGAAAAACTTTTTCGATTGTGTCCAATCCCGTGATTTGCCTGTGGCTCCGGCTGAAATCGGACATCGTAGCCTAACGCCTTGTCAATTAACCGTTATTTCGATTCGGCTTGGCGGTCGTAAAATTCAATGGGATCCCAAAAAAGAACAAATCATCGGCG
>JAISBG010000572.1 GCA_031266315.1 Planctomycetaceae bacterium
ACATTGCAATTAACACGCCGATAATTGCAATGACTACAAGAAGTTCAACGAGGGTAAAACCAATACGCTTTTTCATGGTATTTCTCCTTATGAAAAAAATGAAATTATTAACAGATTACGTAACAAATAATCTGTTTCGGTTATAATGCGGAAAATCAAACGCAATGCCGAGAAACGGCAACAGAATATCGCTCTTAGATTTGGAGCGACACGTTACTGATAACAGGTTCATTCCCACCGACCAAAGTGGTGCATTACTGTTTCAAAATGTAATGCTGAATTGCACCCGCGAATTGATACGCGACGCTCCCCTGACGGGAGCCACGTAACTTTATCAATTCACGGTAATTTTCTACACGGAAAATCCGCTGGTCTGTAGAAAATTGCTGTTCGCCGAAGCGATTATCAGTATTGTTGACGTACTCGAATTTTTTAACACCCGAACAAAAATCCGGGTGATTTATTTTTTAAAACGTAAAAAATGATCTCCAAAAGTTAAAAATTAAAAACAAAAATCAATTAAGACGGCTATTTTATATAATTGGTCAAAAGGTGTCAAGCCCGTTGCCGGAAAATATTTTTTTCCGGTTTGCGGACGGAATCACACACGACCCCGCTAGGGCTTCATTTCGACTGATTTTACCGGATTCCGCAAAACAAAGTCGTTAGGGTAATAATGATGCAGCCAACGCGGTTACCAGTGCCTCAAAAAATAACATTTCATAGTTCACGCTGTACATTTGTGGAATTTTTGCTCAAAGCCGGTCAACACTATTGGGGTCAAGATTGTTTCGGAATTGGGAAGATCATTCCGAAACGGTTCGTATTTTTTAGAAAAACATGTTGCAGTGTTTTGAGAAATTCTTTATGATTATAGAAATAATCCTTTATTTTGCCGATGTCGGCAAAAAAGTTAGGAAAAATAAGTAACATATCACCGTAAAGATTTACAGAATCTTTCGGATAGAGCGTTGCCGACGCGGCGACAATCGAAATTTCTGAGAACATGTTATTGACATTGCGTTAGTTTTTAAGCGAGCCGGATATTGGATTTAACCCTTCATCTCAAACGTATGATTTTTCCCGAAATTTTTCATTTCCTGTCGGTTTTGTTCTTGAGGAAGTTTCAGAAACTTTCCGCAGGTAAAACCGTATCGAAGAAACCGATGAATGATGGTCTGTCCCTTGCTTTTTTGATTTTCAAGACGTTATTCCACGCCGTTTTATTTTGTTTCCGATTTTTTGGATTTCTCTGTAAGAGGTTATTCTGTTGGCAGGGAATCATTGAAATTTTTTCTTTTCAGTCGAAATTTTTATTTCGGCGCGGTGTTGGTTCTTCCGTCGGGATATTTGTCAACGTATTGCCATTAAGAATTAGTACGGCGGGATTTCTTCCGGTTTGTGCCATGTTTCCGATTCTTTTGATTGTTTTTTTGCCTGATTGGTTCGCTTTTTTCGGGATTCGAATCTGAGCGTTCAAAGGCAATCATTATGGAAACAATACAATGGATTACCGCAATAGCCGCGTCGGTACTCTCGATTATTGCGACTTATCTTTGTGTTCGGATTGTTGATGCCCGCCGTCAGGCGGACGCAACGATTAAGGCGAAAGAAATCCTGCGCCGTGCCGAACTTGATGCGGAAAACACAATCCGTGAAGCAGAACTCCGAATCAAAGAAAAGTCAATTCAACTAAAAGAAGAGAATGAAGACGAATTTCGGAAAATCCGGCAGGAACTTCATGATCGGGAGCGTATTCTTGATAAACGTCAAGACATTCTTGACAAACAGGCGGAAGACCAACGGAAATTGGAAAAACTCGTCGAAAACACACAACGTAAATTGACGGAACGGATTGCGGACACCAATCGCCGTAGTGAAGAACTTTCAAAGTTGATTGAAAAGGAGCGGTTAACGCTCCATGAATTTTCCGGTTTAAGTCAGGAAGAAGCCACAGAACGGTTGCTCCGGCAATTGGAAAAAGAACTCCGTGAGGAAACCGGTTCTCTGATACTCCGTTATGAAAAGCAACAGAAAGAGCGTTGTGAAACTCTGACCCGTCATATTTTGCTGGGAGCGATGCAACGTTACGCGGCTCCGCACACGGCGGAATCCACCACCTGCACGGTGGATATTCCGAATGACGACATGAAAGGGCGAATTATCGGTCGGGAAGGACGTAATATTCGGGCGTTTGAAAAATCAACAGGAGTGGACATGATTATTGATGATACACCGGGCGTGGTTATTGTCAGTGGTTTTGATCCGATTCGACGTGAAATTGCCCGATTAGCGTTGAACCGACTGATTGCCGACGGACGGATTCATCCTTCGCGAATTGAAGAAATTGTCAACGAGACAAACCGTGAGATTCAGATGTTTATTCAAAAAACCGGACAGGAAGCGGCGCAAGAAGTTGACCTTTTCGGATTAAACGAGCGAACGGTTAATCTTCTTGGTCGGCTGCATTTCCGAACGAGTTATACTCAAAATGTTCTCCGTCATGCCATTGAGGTTGCGTTCCTTTCCGGTATGATTGCGGTTGAGTTGGGACTCAATGAAAAGTTGGCGCGGCGTTGCGGGTTGCTGCATGATATTGGCAAGGCGGTGGATCACGAAATGGAAGGCGGTCATCCCAAGATTGGCGCGGATTTATTGAAGCGTTACGGTGAACCGTTGGAGGTGGTTCAGGCGGCGTTGGGACACCATGAGGACGTGAAAATTGATTATCCTTACACAATTATAGTTGCGGCGGCGGATGCTTGCAGTGCTTCACGACCCGGGGCGCGGCGTGAATCGTTGGAACATTATGTCCGGCGTATGGAGGAATTGGAAGCGATTGCCAATGAATTTTCGGGAGTGGAACAGGCATATGCGGTTCAGGCGGGACGTGAAATGCGGGTGCTTCTCAACGCTCACCAATTAACCGACGAAGGAGCCGCTCAAATTTGCCGTGAGATTGCCCATTCTTTGACCGAGCGAGTTCAATTCCCGGGAGAAATCAAAGTTACGGTGATTCGCGAAACACGATTTGTCGAAATCGCCAAATAAAATCTGAGAAAAATCTTGCCAAAGGTGCGGAAAGAGGTGGGCGACCTTTCGCTGAAAGGTCGCGTCGGCGTACTCGCCGACAGTGAATCAGATTAACGATGGCAAATTCTGTGTTGGAGTCAATGCAAACTCAACCGGCGCAACCGCCCAGCGGGCGGATTGCCCACCTCTCAAACGGGCAGATTGTCCACCTCTCAAGCGGGCAGATTGCCCACCTCCCAATCTGTATTATTAATCTGTATTATCAATAGGAACTTGGTTGGGCGGGTAACTTGTACATTCCCGAATATTGTGTAAACTTGGCGAGTTGAATTTCTTACGGTTTGGTTCTTCTTGTGTCCTTCTTACGTCCGCATTTTTGAGCAAAAAATGACGGATTGTCAATTTTACCAAATTAGCCCCCAAAACTATGCAACGTAGTGAATCGGATATTGGTCGTGTTTTTACGAGTGGAGTTCGTATTGGTAAGGTTTCTTACGGGTTGGGTGTTTTTGCTTTTGCTTTCATTCCCGAAGGAACGCCTCTTGGTCGGATTCAGGGGAAAATTATCAATGATCCCGATTACGGCAGTGATTATTGTATTTGTGCCGGTGACGGTAAAGTGTTGGAGCCGGGACCGCCGTTCTGTTATCTAAATCATTCTTGCGAGCCGAATTGCCAGATCATGCAGTATGTTCGCGACAGCGACAACATCGAAAAAGAATCACTCGAAGTCGGGACTCTTTTGGAAACCGATATGGACTTTGACAACGAAGACGATAATTCCGACGAAGAACCGGAAAATCAATTACCGGATGACGACGATTGTTTTTACGGTGACGGCGGAGCCGCCGAAATTGCAATAGATAATATCGAAGGGGCGGAAGAATCTTACGGAATTGTCCCAACCTCAAACACGATTGCAAAAAATTCCGCTCCACATTTCGAACCGGATTCCGAACAAGACGTAACACAAGAGGTCATGCAATTTGAAGACGATGTCGATGCGGAACTTTGGATTGAAGCGATTCGGGATATTATGCCCGGTGAAGAGTTGACGATTGACTATGCGTGGCCCGCGGATCGCCATGCGAAATGTCTTTGCGGAAGTCCTCAATGCCGCGGCTGGATTGTTGACCCGAAGGAACTACACTTATTGCAAAAATAATCGTTGTCTCATAATTCAACTTGGAATTCCTTCAATTCTTGACGGGCTTCACGATAAATTTTAGGGACTTACCTAAAAGTTTTAAGGGCTTACCTAAAAGATTTAGGGATTTACCTAAAAGACTTAGGGATTTACCTAAGGGTTTTAGGGATTTACCTAAAAGATTTAGGGGCTTACCTAAAAGTTTTAGGGAAACCCCGAAAAGATTTCGGGAATCCCCGTTGATAAACACTGACGGAGATAAATATTGATGGGCAATCCCTTCGCTATTTGCCTGCCTCTCCAATCAATTAATCAATTAATCAATACACCCTTCACAAATAATTTTATTCATGTACACATTACTTCATCAGGACGCCCACACCAACGCCCGGCGCGGACAATTGGAAACCGCACACGGAACCGTTCAACTTCCCGCCTTTATGCCGGTTGGAACGCTCGGAACAGTTAAAGGTGTGGAGTTAAATCAGTTGGAACAAACCGGAGCGGAAATGATTTTGGCAAACACGTATCATCTTTCGCTTCGACCCGGTGAAGAAGTGATTCGCGATCTTGGCGGTTTACATCGTTTTTGCGGTTGGAATCGTCCCATGTTGACCGACAGCGGCGGGTTTCAAATCTTTTCGCTTGCCCAATTGATGAAACTTGATGATCACGGAGCAATTTTTCGCTCCCACATCGACGGACGTAAAATCGAGTTGCCGCCGGAACGTTCTATTAAAATTCAGGAAGCGTTGGGCAGTGATATTGCAATGGTTCTTGACCATGTTGTCGTGCTGCCGAACACGCGTTCCGTATTGGAAGACGCCATGCTCCGAACAATTCGTTGGGCAAAACGTTGCCGTGATGTGGCGAATCACCCGTATCAAAAACAATTCGCGATTATTCAGGGCGGACTCGATCCCGAACTCCGACGGTCTTGTGCCGAAGCGTTGGCGGAACTTGACTTTGCCGGTTATGCGATTGGCGGGTTGAGTGTTGGGGAAACGCCGCAGGAAATGTACGATGCCCTTGATTTCACGTTGCCGTACATGCCGAAAAATAAACCGCGTTATTTAATGGGTGTGGGCAAACCGGAAAATATTTTGAATGGAATTTTACGCGGAGTTGATTTATTCGACTGCGTCATGCCAACCCGCAACGGTCGCAACGCCCAAGCCTTTACGGATTCCGGTGCAATCCGTATTCGCAACGCTCAATATCAACGTGATGAACGTCCGTTGGAAGAAGGTTGCCCTTGCCCGGCGTGCCGGCAAAGCCGCGGATATTTGCGACATCTTTTCATTGCCGAAGAAATGCTTGGTCCGATTTTGCTGACAATTCACAACTTAACCTATTACCAACGCCTCATGGAACGTTCACGCCTCGCCATCGAACAAAACCAATTCGCCGAATTTTATCAATCCTTCTGCTCGTCTATTTCTCCAATATAATTTGTTTTTTTCTCTTGCGAAATATAAAAAATACAATAAGATATTGAAGAGTTGGGTAAGCAACCACAAAGTGGGCAACCATCAGGTAGGCAATGTTTTGCTAAAACATCGCGTCGACGTTAGCCGACTGTGAACCAGATTAACAACGGCAATTTGTGTTGCCTTCCGCTTTGGAATCAATAACAGACTCAACCGGCGCGACCCTTCAGCGAAGGGATCTCGCCCCTGCGGGGCTTTTGATGGTGTGAGGGTCTAAAATCCGGCGGTTTCGCTATCGCTTCACCGCCGGTTATGCACATCACACCCCTGCGGGGGTATCGTCAAGAAGTTTGTTTTAGCTAATAACATGAGAGGATGTTATCGTGTATTAACCTGTTTGTCACGTAGTTTTTCGACGCTTTTGGGGAGTAATTCTCAGGGGTGGGATTCGAATTAACAAAGATGTCAGCCGTAACCGTTATGGTGAATCCGTATTGGTCTCGTTAGGGGTTTTGATTGCGACCAACCTTCCCCCGAAGGTGAA
>JAISBG010000599.1 GCA_031266315.1 Planctomycetaceae bacterium
GGCGGGATTTTGCCGACAACACCGTACACAAAAGATGCCAACGGACGCGGACCGGCATGGTGTAATTCGTTGTTTGAAGACAACGCCGAATTTGGACTTGGTATTCGGGTTGCGGTTGACCAGCAAAACGCTTATGCCAAAGAAATTTTGACCGCAAAACGGGAACAAATCGGAGCGGAACTCGTTGACAATATCCTGAACAATAAACAAGAAACCGAAGCCGAGATTGCGTTACAACGGCAATGGGTTGCCGAACTCAAGGCAAAAGTTCAGGCGTGTTTGGATCACGGAACGTGTGATAAAACAACGCCTGATGCTTGTATGACCGGTTCCAATCTGCTTAATATTGCGGATTCGCTGGTTCGGCGGAGTTGCTGGTGTTTCGGCGGCGACGGTTGGGCTTATGATATTGGTTACGGCGGACTCGATCATGTTATTGCGTCGGGGCGGGATATTAACATTTTGGTTCTTGACACGGAAGTTTATTCAAACACCGGCGGTCAAGCCTCAAAGTCCACACCCAAAGGAGCTGTTGCAAAATTTGCGGCAGGCGGAAAACCGACACGGAAAAAAGACCTTGGAATGATGGGAATGGCTTACGGCAATGTTTTTGTTGCTCAAATTTCGATTGGTGCCCATCCGTCTCACGCTATCAAAGCGATTCGTGCAGCGGAAGCCTATCCGGGTCCTTCGCTGATTATCGCGTATGCTCATTGTATTGCGCACGGTATGTCGGACATGAAAATCGGTTTGGAATTGCAAAAGGAAGCGGTGAAATGCGGCTATTGGTCTCTTTACACTTATGATCCCCGCAAATCACAACCGCTTGAAGTTACCTCAAAAACGCCGGAAGGTTCGGTCAAGGATTTCGAATTGAAACAAAACCGTTTCGCAGTGCTGAATCGGGCAAAACCGGATGTGTTCGAAAAATTAATCGAACAGTCACAGCGCGAAGTAGAAGAACGTTTCAATTTCTACACCGCTCTAACCGGTGCAAAAAAGAACGATTAAAACAAGTAAACAATATAAATGGTGATTTTAGATTTTTGACTAATAATTCTCAAATCGGCAATCTAAAATCACCGTTTAAACAAAAACAACCTTCGTTTTATTGCTTAACCGATTATTATTTAACCGACCTAAAAGGTCGAATGAATACCGCAAATGATAAAATGGGTAGGCAATCCGCCCGCTGGGCGGTTGCGTCAGTTGGTTTATTATTGACTCCAAAATGGAAGGCAATTCAGTTTGCCGTCGTTAATCTAGTTCACAGTCGGCGAGTACGCCGACGCAACCGTTCAGCGAACGGTTGCCCACCTACAAAAGGTTGCCCACCTTTGTTATTAACTCCAAATGTTATTGACTCCAAAACGTTAGGCAACACAAAATTGCCGTCGTTCATCTGAAGTTCATTGTGTTCGGAGTAAAACTAAGTCCATTGTGCATTGGCGAGTCGTTCGTTGTAGGCGGCGATGATTTCGTGGTGGCGGATCATTCCAAGCAATTTGTTTGGATGTTGCGGATCGACAACGGGAAGTTCAGAGATTTGCCATTGCGTACAGATTCGCAACGCTTTGTATAAGTTTTCGTCGGGAAAAACCGCAATCTCCACAGGACGCGATAAGTCTTTTGCAGTTAACGCTCCCCATTTTTTCCGGCTGCGAAAAACCGCCCACACATCGCTCGACTGCACCACACCAATAAAGCCGTTCCCACCGTCAACCACCGGAAATAACGAATCCGGTTTGGACGCAATCAGTCTTGCCGTTTGCGGAATCGACGCCCCAGCCGGAATCATTAAAACAGAATGTTTTTTATTTTCGTCAAGGCAAGTTTCCCGAACAGTAATCGCTCGAAGAAGATCAATAGAATAGTTGCCGAAATGCGCTTCACTGTCAATAGGAGCCAAAACTTGTTCTTCGTAAAGCGAAGTCGATGGCGATTGAATCGCGATATGGACGAGATTTAGTACGAAAAGCGGAATGAGAAGTGTAAAGTCAAAACCGATCATTTCACAAACAATCACCGCCGCCGCAAAAGGAAGTTTCCCGATTCCGGCGTAAAAAGTTGCCATACCAACGAGAACACAGGTGGTCATATCCGGTGCTCCCAATATTCCAACCGTTTCGAATAGCAAACCGCAAAGATGTCCGAGTGTTCCGCCAATCAATCCTCCAATAAAAAGCGACGGAGCCAAAAGACCGCCGCTTCCGCCGGAAGAAACAGTGAGAGCGGTTGCAAGCATTTTGGGAACAATCAAACACAGAACCAGATAAAACGGCAACTGATTTTCCAGCAACCGATGCATCCAACCGTAACCGCCGCCAAGAACTTGCGGATAAGTCAGCGCAACACAGCCCAGCAGGAAACCGCCCAACGCCGGTTTGAAAAACTCTGGAATCGAAAGCCGCCGGAAAATCCGGTTGCGAAATTCCATGACCATTCGCACAAAAAGAAGCCCGCAAAGCGCAATAATCGGAATAAAAATCAGGAACACCAAAAAATCGGTTCCGTGTTGAATCCCGACCGTTTCCGAAATCTCCAACAAACGTGTTTCCCCGTGAAAAAACCGGAATGTTGAATAACCCGTTACCGACGCAATAAGGCAAGGAATGATCGCCGAAAATTCCAACGCCGTACTCGCGTATAAAATTTCCACCGCATACAATGCCCCGCCCAAAGGAATTTGAAAAATTGCTCCGATACCGCCGGCGGCTCCGGCAAGAAGAAGAATCCGGCGGTCATGGACATTTAGACGAAAAGATTGAGCCAACGAACCCGCAATTCCCGCTCCAAGAAGTGTGGTCGGTCCCTCCCAACCGGCAGAACCGCCCGAACCAAGTGTTAGGAAACTTGCCAACGTTTTGACCAACGGAAGACGGTTCCGCAAAATCCCGTTGCGGAAATGGAACGAGCGAATCACACTGTCCGTGCCTTCGCCAACCGCTTCCGGCGCAAACGACCAAACAAGAAAACCGCAAAGTAATCCGCCAAAAGACGGAATTAAAAGAATCAAAACCCAATATCGCGGAAGAATAATTCCGCCCCAATAAATATCCTTTCGCGGAGCATCCTGAAACACCAAACCCGGCGGCAATCCTGTTGAAGAGGTATAATCTTCCGGTTTGGGAAAAACAATTCCCGCTGAAGAAAAAAGTCCGGCAACCGAATGTTCCAGATATTGCGAACCGGCGTAAACCAACACCGCCGCAAAACCCGACACAAAACCAATCACAACACTGTAAACCAAAAGTTTACCCGAAGAATCCCAATCAAACCGTTGCCGGAATCTTTGAGAAAATTTATTAGGAAATTTATTGGAAATTGTCCTGTTATCGTAATACTGACCTTCCATCACCGGAATCGTAAAATAATTGGTAATATTGGCAATCCGTATTTAAAGGTGGGCGATCCGCTCGCTGAGCGGTCGCGCCGGTTGAGTCGTTATCGACTCCAAAACGGAAGGCAACACAAATTGCTGCCGTTAATCTGGTTCACAGTCGGCGAGTACGCCGACGCAACCGTTCAGCGAACGGTTGCCCACCTTCCCCGCAACTCCCGCGACACACAGTGGAACTTCCACTGCATGTAGTGAAAATTACCAACGTTATGGTTGTTTGGCGTTTTGCTGGAATTGTTCATCGAGTTGTTGCCAGATTTGGCGTAGTTTTTCGGTTTTTTCCGGCAACTGTTGCGATAAATCTTGTTGTTCCGACCGATCCGAACGCATGTCATAAAGCCGCCAAATATCATCGCCTTGACGTTTTTTTGCGGTCGAAACAAGTTTGAACTGATTATCCCGAACCGCACGGTTGCCTTCGTGCGAAAAATAAACAGGCGCACGCTTTTTGACTTCAGCATCAACAGAGCCGGCAATCACCGGAAATAAACTTTCACCGGGCAATGGTGCAAATTCGTTTTCCAATTGATTGCGGTCATATCCGGCGGCGTCAAGAATTGTCGGCAAAAGATCAATAACATGTCCAAGATCATGACGCAACCCGTTTGTCGAAGATAAATTTGTCAGAGGAGATGTTGCGGGAGTTGTTGACGATTCTTCCGGTTTTTGAAACTGTTGAGATTGTTTTTTGGGATAGGAAACAATGAGCGGTGTGGAAATTCCGCCTTCCAGTGTCCAGACTTTATGTCGGCGAAACGGTGTATTGCTTGTTGTTGACCAACCGGGACCAAGACAAAGGAACGTTTCCGCCGAACCGGGTTTTGCCTCTGGATCGTGTCCGTCGCCGCGAATCATAATTTCCGCCGAACAACCATTGTCCGACAGAAAGAAAATCAACGTGTTATCAATTACATTCATGGAGCGGAGTTGATTAAGAATGTTGCCGATTTCACGGTCAATCATTTCGACCATGGCGGCATGAATTGCCATTTTTGTCGCCTGAAAATTCTGTTGTTCTTTGGTCAGATCTGTCCAAGCCAATGGTTTGAAAACTTCTCCGGCACCGAGCAGGTCAAGATTATTTTGCGGATACGGCGGTCCGACTTCACGTTCCGGCGGCGAAAGCGGACAATGAATTATTCCCATGTCCGTCAACCGCCGAAACCGTTGTTCCCGAACCGTTTCCCAACCGGCGTTGTAGCGTTCGCGGTACAACGCGATGACTTCCTGCGGAGCGTGTAACGGAAAATGCGGCGCGGTAAACGCCGTAAATGCGAAAAACGGTGTCTCCGGTGTTTGGGCGGTATGCTCTTTGAGTTGGTTGATTGTTTCCTGTGCAATAAACGATGTAGTATAAAATCCGCTATTGGGTTGAACGGGCGGAAGCGGTTGATCATTCCGGCGGTGTTGTTGCGGATTGAAGTTCCGGTTGTGGTCGAGAAGTTCGTAAGACTGGTCGAAACCGCCGTCAGCACACGGAAACGGCGCACCGGGAACATGCCATTTTCCACTGTGATAACAACGATAGCCAATTTGTTTCAGATAATGCGGAATGACCTTCACTCCCTTCGGCAACCGTGAACCTTTCACAATAGGATCACTCCGAACCTGTTGCGGATAATAACCGGTCATCAATGCGGTTCGTGTTGACCAACATCGGGCGGTGTTGTAGAACTGCGTAAACCGAAGACCGTTTTTCGCCAAAGCGTCCAGATTGGGTGTTGCGATTTCGCCGCCGTAACAACCCGCGTCCGAAAAACCCATGTCGTCTGCCACCAAAAGCAGAATATTCGGACGTTCCGCCGCCGGAATATCGGTTACCGAAAGGATCGAAACCAATAAAATTGTCAGAGAAAAACAAAAACCACAATGGAAAATTCCGGTGAATAACGAAAATTCCCTAATCGTTTCGGAATTTTGAGAACATATTTTACGATACATTTTATACCACATAAATTTTTAAGGTGTTTTTTGAAAGGGTAAAAAAATTTTTTAGATTGAAGGAACAAAAATAGACCTCTGACATTGGCGTGAACATGTTATTTACGTAATTTTTTCTTTTTTATCTTCCCTATTCCTTCCTTGTTTTATTGCCTCTAATATTTCATCCATTGTAATATTGGTTTTTATTCCTTTAATAATTTCTTCACGTCTTGCGGCAAAAGCTAAAGCGGCTTGTATATGGATTTCCT
>JAISBG010000742.1 GCA_031266315.1 Planctomycetaceae bacterium
AAATAATAGCGGCAACGGGTTAAAATCCTGCCTTTCAGGCAGTGGTCTCTTTGGTTCACAGCCGCAGGTCGCTGACCTGCGGTTATGAAAATACTGCCTTTCAGGCAGAGAAAAAAATATTACTGAATAGTTACAATCGGGGAATGGAAAATTTTGCATGAGAAAAATTCCATACTCCGATTTTCTTTTCAAAATTCTAGGCAAAATTTCAATCAGAAGCCTGATTTTCACTTTCGTCTCCATTCCCTAATTTATACAAGAAAGAATTGGAAATATCGTCATGTCATAAGACGTAATGCCAAAATACCAAAGGGAATAAGTAACATCCAACCAGCAGCCGTTGAAAGATGTGGACCTTTCCACCAATGTCGCCGTCGCCTGCTCATAAGTTTCTCCAAAATAGTTTGTTTCTAAATAAGATTTGTGGAATTTTGTGGAATATAGCCTTCTCACCACAAACTTTTCGACAAATTATAATCACCCCGCCGACATTTGACAATACCCCAACCACAGTTTATTACAAAATACCCCTCTGTGGAATATCCGATCAAAAATTGGTCTAGAATAAATGGAATAAGTTGCCCAATAGTAATAATACTATGGTTACTATAGATTCGCGTTTTACGCAACTCCCGATTTGAACCAATGTTGCGTCATTTTGGTTTACCGGCTTTGGGGTTTAAAATTTGCTTTTGTGTCGAACGGATTTATAATATTACGTCGGAATTGAATCTCAGTTTTTATGTAAATGGAAAAAAATTAAAAAAAAAATTAAAGAAAAATTAAAGAATGAAAAAAAACAAATGAAGTAAACATAAGTTGTTATTTTTCAATAGGTTATTTTATTTTTTTCCACTACAGATACCATGCCATTTCATCGTCCCAATAGTGTTTTTCGAGGTGATATTTTCGATAAATTGATAAATTCTTGACTAACCGATTGACTTTACCAGTATTCGAGATATACTGTACTCTGTTAGTATTATTAACCTTTTCTAATAAAAATTTTTTTTAATTTGGAAAAAATGATAAATTATTAAATTAAAACGACCATTTGACCAATATAATATTAATATACATTATAATGATCAACAATGATAAATAAAAAAACACTTAGCACTCGACAAACCATTTTAGATGTCGCCTGTAAACTTTTCAGTAAGTTTGGCTATGACAATGTCACAACACGAATGCTTGCAGAAGAAGCCCATGTTAATCAGGGAAGTGTTCATTATCATTTTGGCACGAAAGAAAACCTGTACGTTGAAGTTTACAAATTAGCCAACGGTACCGCCGATGCACTGGAGATCGAAACTCTCCTCGCCGAAGAACCAAACCTGCTCGAAACACCTGAAGGAAAAAGTTATGCGATTTATCGGATTGTCTCTGATTGGTTTCACCGGCATTTTTATGTGGCTGAAGAATGGAAACCGACACTCATTTACAACGAACTGTTTAGACCCTCGCCAATTTATGACCGCCTTGTTGAAGAAGTTTTTAAACCGGAAACAACAAGCAGATTGCGATTGTATTCCATGATTGCTCCCGATGCTACCGACGGTGAAGCCTATGCTTGGGTTCACTATCCTGATTCGCAAGCGGTGTATTACTGGCTCACCAAAAAAAATATCATACGTTATTATGGCGAACGGTTTTTTGAAGACAATAAATATTTCCTTATGAAGTTTACTATCCGAAATATGCTTCTCGCACTTGATTTGCCCATACTCCAAATATTGAAATATAAGTAGTTAATCTTTTCGATTCGGCAGAGTTTAGGATTCAACAAAGAGATTGACCAGTTTGAATGGTTGATAAAAAGTTGAAAATAATTAGAGAATATTGGATTTTATCATTTTTAATGTACTTAAAATGACAGACACTCGTAAAACCCTATTGGATGTTGCCTGTCGGCTTTTTGCTGAACATGGTTTTGATAAAGTTTCCACACGAATGATTGCTCAAGAAGCGAATGTCAATTTGGGAAGTATTCATTATCACTTTGGCAGTAAGGAAGGGCTTTATTTCGAAGCATTTCTTATTGCCACTAATTCCGATTCTCCCTTGACAATTGAAAAACTTTTAGCAGTGGATCCGAAATTATTGACCACTCCGGAAGGAAAAGCCTACGCGATTCACCGGCTGACTTATGATTATTATAACCGTCACTTTAATGTTCCCGAAAAATGGAAACGACAATTGATTTTGAGGGAACTGTATAATCCGTCGCCGGTGTATCAAAAATATGTCGATGAAATACTAAAAATTGAATCCCAGAGAATGATTGACTTTTACTTTATGCTTGCTCCCAACGCCTCCCTTGTTGATGCGTTTGTTTGGGCGCACTATCCAGATACTCAAGCTATTTATTATTTGAAAGCAGAAGCCCCCATCGCGGAAAATCGTGGAAAGGATTTCATAAAAAAATTAGACCGAAACATCATGAAATTTACCACACGAATGATGATTATGTCCTTAGATTTACCGATTCCCGATTTGTTAAAGTAATTGTTGTCCGAATAATTATTAAGGTAATTGTGAACGTATTTTATTGTTAAAATAATTGTGATTTTTATTAAGTATTCGTTTTTTATTGTCCTTGAAAATTTGACCTGATCTTTTCCAAAGATTCAAGTGCAATTAGAGTGAATGTCGGCTTTTAAAAAGGATTGAATAAATTTCTTTTTTGTCTTGGAAATTTAAACAGACTTTTTAATTTTTTTTCGTGTTTTCTTTTCTTTTTCGTTATTTTGGCGTTACAAAAAGTTGTAAATGTATCGTAGTTGGTACGGACGATAGATAATGGTTTATTCAAATTATAACAACAATCCGGTTTCGGGTCTTGTCAAGTTGTTTATTAGTTGTGAACCAAACCATCTTCAGAATAACGATGTTTTTTACTGTACTCCTATTTGAATGACAACTATGTTACTTACATTGAAACCTAAGAGGCCTGTGATGCGGCGTCATTACTTCCTTAGCGTTATTAAGGAATTAACAGAGCAACAGGTTCGTTATGCTCCCCGCGAGAAAAAAATTGAACAGAGCCGCCGTGCTGAAAAGCTTTATCAGGAAATCAACCGGAATGAAACTTATACGTATCGTTTCATTTGTGCCGGAATCACTGATTTTCGTGCGGAAATGTATCAAGATGTTACGCTCGATGGAAAAAAGGTCAAACATGATCTTTTACTTTTTGTTGAAGACGTTTTTGACGCCGCCGATGTTTCGGTGGCGGAGGTCAATGAAAAAGTCTGGACAATTGAAGAACTCTGTAAACGGTTTAACGTTTCGAGCAAAACAATTTCACGTTGGAGAAAGCAAGGGCTGGTAACGCGGCGATTTATTTTTGGAAAGAAAAAACGGGTTGGTTTTCTGCAAAGTTCCATTGACCATTTTCTCAAAAATGAAGCGAAACGTATTGAACGTGGTGAACGTTTTAGCCAGTTGACCGATCAGGAAAAACAATTTATCATCTCGTCGGCAAGGCGATTTGTCGGGACGTCGGTTTCTCCAACCGAAGTTGCCAAACGAATTGCCCGATACATGGGACGAAGTGTGGAAACGATTCGTTACACGCTGAAAACCTTTGACGAAAACAATACCGATATTCCGCTTTTTCCTAATCGAAACACGCCTCTGGAAGACAATATCAAACTACAGATATTCGATGAATTTCGTCGAGGAATTTCTGTTGAAAAATTAGCCGGTGTTTATCATCGGACACGCGGCAGTATTTACCGAATTATCGGACAACTTCGTGCAAAACGTATTGACGAACTTGTTCTTGACTTTATTGATAATTCGGAATTTTACAACATGACACCGGAAAGAGAAAGAATGATTCTGGGAGCCATGCCGGTCAATGAGTCGCAACATTTGTCTGGAAAGCGAATGTCTTCGGCTGCGCCGATTCCGTTTCCGGTTTTTGTTGAAGTATCGGACGATTTGGAAACTCCCACAAATTCTGTTTCAGAGCAAACGAATTCTTCCGGCGGATTGAATTTACCGCCTTATCTTTCGGGACTGTACAAAATTCCACTTCTCAATGTGGAACAGGAAATACATTTGTTCCGTAAGATGAATTACTTGAAATTCAAAGCCGCGAAACTTCGGGAGCAACACGATCCTTTGCATCCTAAAATTCATTTGATGGCGAAAATTGAAGCGTTATATGACCAGGCGGTTGCAACAAAAAATGAGATTGTTTCTGCGAATCTCCGTCTTGTTGTTTCGATTGCCAAGCGTCATATTGGTCCTTATTCCACCTTTTTTGATTTGATAAGCGATGGTAATTTTTCGTTACTTCGTGCGGTGGACAAGTTCGATTATGGTCGCGGAAATCGATTTAGTACGTATGCGACTTGGGCGGTTACCCGAAATTTTGCCAGAACAATTCCTGATGAAAAGAAACATCGGGATCGGTTCCATTTGAACGAAGAAGAGTTGCTTAGTTCCACAATTGATATGCGTGGAAATTTGCAACAAGAAGAAAAAGATCAGTTCGAACGGCGTCAACAAATCGGGCATCTTCTCAACGAGTTGGATGAACGGGAACAAAAGATTATTATCAGCCGATTTGGAATTGGCAGTACGGAAGCACCGTTAACACTGAACGAAGTGGGAGCGGAGATAGGAGTTACCAAAGAGCGGGTTCGGCAAATCGAAGCGAGAGCTCTTGCCAAACTCCGAAAAGTTGCTGAAGAAGAAAATCTGGATATTCCGGGATTGTAAATTTTCGCAACAACTCCCGTAACATTGTAACTGCTCGCGCATTACGGAAAATATAAACCGCAAACGTGAACAGTTACAATATTTTTGCCTGTTCATAAATAATGACACTAAAATTATTTTTGCAACGCGATGGCAACAACATTTTTATTGGCAATGTCAATAGTCGTTTCAGTAACTAATGACACAGACAACTGGCACGATGCCGGGCGTGATAGAACAATTCCTGTACGTTTTTTTATACCGGAGGCGGACTTGGCAAAACCGTACCCGACGGTTTTATTATCGCACGGTCTTGGCGGGAGTCGGGACGGGTTTGGTTATCTTGGCAATGACTGGGCGAAACATGGTTATCTTGTTGTTGTCATGCAGCATCCGGGCAGTGATAGTACGTTGCGGACGGAACGGCGGAATGGCGAAACAATATTGCAGGCAATGACGCGGGCGGTCAACGCCCAAGAAGCCCAACATCGCGCGGACGATGTCCGGTTTGTCCTTGATGAATTGGAACGCCGTCATAAATCAGATGAAAAATTAGCGGGTAAAATTGATAAGAATCATATTGGGATTGGCGGTCATTCTTTTGGTTCGCAAACGGTGTTTGCTGCAGTTGGTCGATTACCGTACAGGGCAGACCCGCGTATCAAAGCGGCAATAGTAATGAGTCCAAGTCCGCCGCAAAAAATTGATCCTGTTTTCGTACATAAAAATATCAAAACTCCAATATTACATTTAACCGGAACAAACGATAAAAGTCCGATTCAAAAGGACTTCAAACCGGAAGATCGGCGGATTCCGTTTGATAGTGTTACGGGGACGGATCAATACCTTGTGATTTTCAAAGACGGTAATCATCTTCTTTTTTCCGGTCATCCGAGAATGTTCGGACTAACGGCGATGGAGAAAAAATGCCAACCAATCATTGCCGAAATCACCCGACATTTTCTTGACGCTTATCTCAAAGACAATATCGAAGCAAAAACATGGCTTCGTAAAAACGGTCTCACCGAAATAATGCACAATATTGGTCATGTCGAAATAAAACAACCGCGCTAGACCAAAAGTCGATATTAAAAAGGTTGTTGTTTTCGCCCCGCAGTGGCAATGCGTAACAATCCGTCGGGTTGTTAGGCGATGTCCTTTCAGGACAAAATACATGGGTCATGTCCGAGCGAAAACGACACCCCAATTGACAAAAATTTGCACATCGACGAGCCGTTTTCGCTTGCACATGACCGATTAAAAATTAAAAATATCGAATCAATTATCTGTCAATTCAATTTTGATATTTTTATTACCTTTCGACGGGATCGTTAATCGAATATCGGTTGTTGATATTGCGGAATATTTTTCCGGTAAAATCGAAATGGTTTGATAGTTATTTTCGGGAATTGGTACGTTGCG